>DMTJ01000542.1 GCA_003477185.1 Lentisphaeria bacterium | reverse complement strand
CGCAAGGCCCGGCGCCCACCACGATCGGGCGCTCTTGGAGATCCGGCGGGGCCTCGGCCACCATCTGATAGGTGGTGTCCGGCGTCAGCCGAATCTTCTGGTCGCGCTTAAGCTGTTCCAGCAGCGTCTCGTCGTCGAGGCTGGTCTCGGCATCGACCACGTAGACCAGCAAGATATTGCCGCGCTTGCGGGCATCCAGGCTGCGCTTGAAGACTGCGTAGGTACCTAGTTCATCGTCGCTAATCCGCAAGCGCCTCAGTAGGGCTGCTCGCAGGTCGGCGTCGCTGTGATCCAAGGGCAGGGTGATTTCGGAGACTCTGATCATGCTGATACCTTGCCTGCTCACGCCGTTCTTTCGCAGGACAATTCAGCAGGAGTCTCATTGGGAAGACGCGGTGCTCCCGCAAGCGGGGCCTGTTGTTGTCTGTTTTTGGACTCGCGACTTTTGACTCGCGACTCGCGGGTAGGATGATGCATTGACTTTGTGACAACTAAGCAGCGGTGTCGGATAAAAACCGGCAGTCACCACGTCAAGAAGTCAAGGTGTCAGTCGAGGCGGGCGAAGAGGTAGCGGACCTCTACCTCGATCGTCAAGGGAATGACGTGGCGGCGATAGAGTTCGGCGACCGCCGCCGGGGCGATCTTGCAGGTGGCCGCTAGATCCGTCTCGAAGTCGACGTCGTGGCCGTAGGTCGCGGCCTTCTTTTCGATGCGGCGCAGGACGCGTTCCTCGACTTGCGGACTCCGCAACTCGTGGACGACGGCCTCGCGATCGCGGGCGCGGATCGCGGGGATGTACGCATCAGGGGCCGCGGAGAATTTTGCCTCGGCGACAAACTTCCCGTAGTGGATGCGCTTGGCTAAGGCCTGAAGCACGGCGACGTCGCAGGTGGCGCTGGAGCCGTAGTTGCCGTCGTCACCAGCCGGGCAGATCGCGGGCAGAATCTCGTGGAGGTAGACCTGGTAGATCTCGTCGCAGACGGTGATGTCGTTGGGCATGATCGAGGTGGACGGCGGCAGCGGCGGGAGGCTGGACGCAGGCAGTTCGCGGGTGAATGCGTTCTCTTCGGGGCTGAGATAGCGGCGCACTCTGGCGTGCAGGTTCTCGGTCTCGGCGAGAAAGAAGTGGAGAAAGGAAGGGGGACCACTGAGAATCGCGTCCGCGATATAGACGGGCGGATTGCGCGGAAACTGGGCGCGCTCGATCAGGGCAAAGATGATGGTCTCTTCCAGGCGAATCAGCCGCTCACGAATGCTGCTGAGTTGAGGTGGCGTTTGGGCTGTCCACATAGCGAAGGCGTGCTTCCCGGTTATACTGTAGCATTTTACGAAACGGGGCCGATACGGTACTACAATCTGCTGTGTTTTGAAGCGGTGAAGACGGAGATGGGCTGTTGATTGATCATTCGGAAGATGAACGGACGATTCCAGAGAAGATCCGGTTTGTACGGGATCTGCGTGGGCTGTCGCAGGAAGAATTTGCTCGGCAGCTGGGGGTTTCGTTTCCCACAGTGAATGCCTGGGAGCGCGGCCGCTCCCAACCGTACCCGCGGCATCGCAAGTCGATTGATGAGCTGTATAAGGACACGCTGGCGGATGACCGCAGCCGGACTGTGATGATCGTGGAGGATGATCCGTCGTCGGCGATCGTGCTCCAGGAGTATGTGGCGTTGGCATTGCCGGAATGGTCGACCCGGATCATGCTCAATGGCTATGATGCGATGATTCAACTCGGCGTACTGCGGCCAAGGCTGGTGCTGCTGGATATCATGATGCCGGAGATCGATGGTTTCAAAGTACTGGATCGCATCCGGAACATGGAGGAGATGGCGGATACGCTGGTGATCTTCGTGACGGCAGCTACGGATGAACGGGTGCTGGCGAGGGTGGCGGAGTCTGGATCGTATGGCCTGATGCAGAAGCCGTTGGTCCGGGACGAAGTCTTCGGGTTGTTGAAGGCTGCTGCCACCGAGTCACTCGGCTACTGATGGGCGATGCTGGCCTTGGCTGATGCAGGTTAGCTGATGTGGCGCTCGCATTTTGCCCCTCACATTGTCTTTGTCTTCCTGCTGGCTATCTCTGGTACGTTTGGCGGGCTGCGCCTGTTGGGCCATTTGCGCTCGCTGGAGGAGACCCGGTTACAGCTGACCCTGGCCAAGCAGCAGATCAGCGAGATGCGCACGCTGCATGACCACTTGCCCGCCTGCGTGGATAATCTGGCACATTTCATGAATCACCCCAGCCGGGATTGGCAGGAGCGGTTTCGCAGCTCGTTTGGCGAATTGGCCGCGGCCAGCACGGCAATCGAGGCAGTCCCACCCAGGTTTCACGGGTTTCGTGCGGAGATCGCACGCATGGAGCAGCACCTGACGCGCTGGTCGGCCTGGTCGCCGGACGAGCAGGCTGAAGACGTCCTTGCCGACCTGGACAATGGCCTGCGCAGGTTGAATGCGCACTGGGGGGCGATGGTGGACCATGCGCTGTCGACGGTGGTGGAGCAGGCCAAGGACACGGAGATGAAGCAGCAGGCGCTGTTGCGCGAGGCTTTTATCGGAATTGTACTGTGGTCGGCTCTGGCAATGGCCTATTTGGTGATCGTGCAGATCATGCTGGCGGTGCCAGTTGAGCGCCTGGCCCGCGTGATGCGGGCGGTGCGGAAGGGGGATCTACAGGCCCGCG
>DMTJ01000135.1 GCA_003477185.1 Lentisphaeria bacterium | reverse complement strand
CAATGCGATTTCGGGTTGTGTGGTTTCTGCGGGTGCTGGCACTTCGGTAGCCAGTCCGCCATCTTCAAGAATCACGGTGCATTCATCTCCTGTTGAAACACGCGTTGCAATGATTTGCAGATCTTCCTTAACTGCCCAGTTGTGTAGTTCCTTCAGGCTGTCAGCGTCGAGGGCTTCCAGTTTGTCGATCAGCACGAATCCGCAATCGGGATTGTCCGCCCGAACGATCGCGGTACCTACGCGGATCTGCTCCGCGTGGCTCAGGTCAGACCACATCTGCCCCCGGTAGGTGATTTCTCCGGACTGGATCGACAGGCCCTCCAGTAGCGAACCGCAGCCATCCAGCAAGCGCTTGCGCTCTTCGACTAGCTTGTCGATTTCTCCGGTCAGTTTCCCATATTCGGCATCGAGTTGCTGCGACTCAGCCTCCGCGCATTCCTTGGCCCTGTTGGCGTCTGCGTATTGTTTGGCCGTCGCGGCGGCTTCCAGTTGAGCTTCCAGCCCCGTCATGTCCACGGCAGCCGGTAGGCCAGCCAGAGCAGTTTTGCATTTCTCCAGCTCGCTCTTCGCTTGGACCAGTTGCGCGCTCAGTTGCTCGATTGTCTGCTCCAGATGCGCAACCTTCTGCTCCCCACGTGTGCGATTGTCGGAGGCGGTGCGAGCCTTGCGCAATAGCTGGTGGATGCTGTCGATGTCGTATTCCACAATGTCGGAGTGGTACGGCATTTTTTCAGCATGTGCGGCGCTAGCGATCTTGCGTCCGTAGAGCTGCTGGCGTTCGCCGTACAGCGCCTTGTACTTGTTCTCAATCTTGGCGAGCGCGGGACCAGTGCCCAGGATGTCTAGCAGAGCCTTTGTGCGTTCTGCTCCCTGTGCATCCAGTAAGCGCGGCAGGTCGATTGCAAACTTGCTCGTGAACGCGTTCAGCAGTTGCTGCCCGCCCGTGAACGGCCCGCTGATTTTGATGCCATCTTTGCCGTGTCGCTCGACCCTTACGCCGTTGTCGAGTTCCACGTTCAGGCGGCATTCGTCTGCCCCGTCTCGAGTCGGTTTTGCGGGGCTTTTGCGCTGTCCGCCCAACAGCCACGCGATGGCACGTAATACGCTTGTCTTGCCTTGGGCATTCTTCCCGCCGATCACCGTCAGGCCATTAGGTTTCAGGTCCATCTCGACGGTTCGGAGTCGCATGAAGTTATCAGCGCCTACGCTTATCAATTTTACTGCTTCGTTGCTCATTTATGGGCCTCCCAATGTACGAGATTGCCAATCTCGATGTAGTAGTTTTGCGTCTCGGATGGTAAAGCTCTCATCGGGTCGGCTCCTCTGGCTTGACCAGCAAGCCAGCGCACAGCACACAGAGCGCGGCGAGGGTGAACGCCAGCACATACCGAGAAGCGCTAGGAGGCGTTGCCAGATGGTCGATGTAGACGCATCCAGCAAACGCGGCGCAGCTAATGACAGCGCAGCCTAGCCGCTTCACGCGTCCACCTCGGCAGCGGCTTCCGGTGTCGCCTCGAAACACGCGCATGCCCCGGCGGTCCACTCGCCGAGTGGGCTAATCACATCAACCCGCATGTCAGAGACTAGAGCGCGAGCGGCGGCGGCGAACTTGCACCCGTCCGATATCGGGCAGCGGTGCCCATAAAGGCAGATCGTCCGGTTCTGTGTGCTGCGCTTGGGCGGTCCGCCTTCGCGGCAGTACCGATCCACTTCGGCGCGGTGGAAGTAGAGACGGTTAGGGACCGTCTCAAGGTGACCGATTTCCACCAATTCGCGTATCTGTGCGGCCCCCACGCCAAATAGGTCAGCGACCTCTGACCGTGAAAGAAACGGCCCCTCTGTCTCGGAAGCGGTTGTCATTATAGCGGCATTTTTTTGCATGGGTTCACCCTTAATTCTACCCTGAGTTAAACATAACATATATTTCGTGTCGTTATGCGACGTAGCCTCCCCTTACCCGCTGGGCGGTGAAAGCACCGTCACAATGACGGCATTCGGCAGGTGTGCAAACTCTTTTTGGCGATTTCGGTCTAAATGGTTGCCATTTCAGGTAAGTTAATGGCAATTTGATGGCATTAACTTGCAAAAGCTACAAATGCAAACTACCCTAAAAACATGAAAATGGAAACATGGGGGGGGGTATTATGCCAGCACATAAGAGATTTCCGGACAGGTTCCGCGTCACAGTCTACATGGATAAGACTGACCGCAAGAAAATTGGCGCGGTGGCTGAATCGCTGCGTTTGAGCATCTCGCAATTTATGCTGCTGGCGGCGTCACAGGTAGCAGACGACGAGGTCGCATGGCGCGAAGCGGCCAGGCGGCGAAATCAGGTACTCCGGCACAGAATGCCCGAGCAATCCCCACCCCACGATCAGTACAATCATGAATAAACTGTTTAGTAAGTCGGGAATCGGGTTGGCATGGATGTTGTCTCTCATGCTGGTGCTGGCATATTTTGCCGTCACGGAGGTTGTGCTATATAAGCCCGCCTCAGAGGCCATCTGCTGTGCAATATTGGCGGTGCCGTGGACGATCACCCTAATAGCCGTAGCCCAGTCGGGTAATTAGCGCGGGCTATGGGCCTCTAGCGCCTCGACTTGCGCCCGGTAATGGCTGACTGCGTGATTGCGCAGCGATGGCCACCAGGTAGCACAAGGCAGCACGTGCCGCACTCCGTAGGTGCCCCAGCGTCCGCGCGGTATCCAGGGGATCGGATCGCTTTCCACCTCG
>DMTJ01000087.1 GCA_003477185.1 Lentisphaeria bacterium | reverse complement strand
CATCCTGCCAAATCTGGCCGCTACCTGTTTAACGTCGAAGAGCGTCTGGCGCTAACCGCCCGCGCCCTAGCCGATTTGGAGAACGTAACCTGCCAGCGGTTCGACGGGCTGCTTGCGGAGTTCGCATATCGCCATGGCTTTGATGTAGTCGTGCGCGGCGTCCGTCATAATGGTGACCTTGAAGATGAGATGATTCTCTACAGGGTAAATCACTCGCTGCACCCGTCGGTCGACACCGTATTCCTGCCCGCCAGTCCCGGATTGGCCCACGTTAGCAGCGGTGTGGTCAAGGCCCTCGTCAGCGAAGGTGGCGACGTGAGCGGCTACTGCCCGCTCGCGATCAAAGAGGCACTTGAACGGAAGATTCTCGGCCGCTACACAGTCGGGATTGCCGGTGGTATCGCCGCCGGCAAGTCAACCATAGCTGCCAAGCTCGTGACCATGCTAAAGTTTCGCGGTGTCGCAGCCACACACATCAGCCTGGATGCGGTAGGGCACTTCGTGCTTGGGACTAGCCCGGAGACCATCTACTGCGAAACCCGGCGCCGCATCGTCGAGCGGTTTGGTGCCCAGGTGGAATGCGCGGATGGCTCGATCGACCGCAAGGTGCTCGGCCCTATGGTATTCGCTGACAGCGCTGCTCTGCAGGAACTAAACCAACTGATGCACGAGCCCATCCTCGCCAGGCTCTATGACGAAACTCGTACGATCGCAAAAGGAGTGCTGCTGATCGAGGGCGCGATTCTCGTGGAGGCCAATTGGACCAAGCTGGTCAATCACAATCTTGTGCTTGTGGACGCCAGCGAGGAAGTACGCCAGGCGCGGTTGGTCGAGCGTGGCGAGACAGCCGAGTCCGCGCGCAAGAAACTCGAACGCCAGCTTGGCAGCACCGAACGGAGCCGGATCATGGCAGACAGAGTCGCCTCCGACAACTGGGGCCAGATCTGGGAAGTAGACACGGACCTGCCTCCAAATCTTGAAGCATTGGCAGATACACTGCAGCGCCGCCTCGCAGCGCCGATGGTGGCTGGTTGAGCGACAGGATCGCAGAGCTGGCCGCACAGCGGATAGCTGACGCGGCAGAGCGAACCTTGCGAACTTCGCAATTGCTGGTGGCTGGCAAGATTTTGGTGGCGGGCAAAGAGCTACTGAATCTGGCTGCGAACGATTATCTGGGCCTCGCCGCGACGCTGGCGCATTCCGAGACTGATGGCTGGGGAAGTGGCGCAGCTCGGCTCGTGAGCGGTAATGATCCCGCCTTCGACAAGCTCGAGTCAACGCTGACAGACCTGCACGATGCGGAGTCCGCACTGATCTTTGGCTCTGGTTATCTGGCCAACACCGGCCTCATCCCCGCGCTCGTAGGCAAGGGAGATGTGGTGATCAGCGACCGTCTGGTGCACGCCAGTATTCTGGACGGCATCGCCCTCTCACGCGCACGCCACCTGCGCTACCGCCACTGCGACGCTGCGCATCTCGAAAAGCGCCTGCAAGCCTCGCGCGGGCAACGCTGCCTAGTTATCACAGAGTCCGTATTCAGCATGGACGGAGACCGGGCGCCGCTTGCGGAGATCGCAACCCTCTGCCAGAGCTACGGCGCCATGCTCCACGTGGATGAGGCGCACAGCGTCGGCTGCTTCGGGCCGGGCGGTGCCGGGCTGTGTCGCGCGCTCGGCGTGGTGCCCGACACCATGCTCGGGACCTTTGGCAAGGCCTACGGTACCTACGGCGCGTTTGTGATCAGCAACCGGGCAATGCGTTCGCAGTTGGTCAATTGCGCACGCTCCTTTATCTACAATACTGGTCTACCTCCAGCGCTGGTCCGGGCCACCCAGGCAGCGGTCGAAGCCGTCAGCGGTGCCGATGCCGCCCGGGTGCGTCTGCACGAGAATGCGCGGCTGCTACGCGGGGCTCTGGGCCTGCCGTTGGATTCGGAGCGCAGCAGTCAGATTGTACCGTATGTGGTCGGAGACAACGCGCGGTGTCTGGCCCTCGCGGCCGCGCTACATGATCGGGGCATCGCCGCGATCGCGATTCGCCCGCCCACGGTCCCCGCGAGTTCCGCACGCATCCGCTTCACCGTGCAGTCTGGGCATGCTCCTGCAGATCTGCAGGAAGCTGCCGCACAGTTACGAGAAGTCTGCTCCGAACTTATGTGACGTGCCCGCGGCGCAGATCGCGGTAGGGCGGTGCTACGACGCGAAATGGCAAAGCCTCGGCGCGCTGTTGCGCGCTGGAACGTTCGCCGACGGCAGTCGCGGGTAGCACGCCTTGACGATGTGGGGCAAAGGCCTGCGCACCAGACCGATGCACGGCGATCGGCATCTTTTCGTGGCCGGCACGGTGGCGAAACCTGGAGTCGAACACAATGTGCGCCCCGAGCAGGGGCCAGGGTTGAACGGACAGCTGGTCCACGGAGCAGTCGGCCAGCGCTGGCTCCTAACAGCGCTCGTCGAGCACTTTGGCTAGGCCCCAGTCGAGCACAAGCGGATAGCCGCTGGTCTGAACCAATATGTTCTCGGGTGAGACATCCAGATGGACGACATCACGCTGGTGGGCCACACTCAGGATCTCAAGCACATGCCGAAAGAGCACGAAAGCATCACGTAACGCAAGCGTGGGCGGGTCTGTGAGATACTTGGTAAGCGCCCTCCCCTGCAGCCATGGCATGGGAAAGGATGGCCGGCCGTCGGGCAGGACGCCCAGATCGAGAATGGGGACGATCCCCGGTGCCTGCGCGGCAGCCGTGAGGCGGGCCTCGCGGACAAAGCTGTGCACCACGGCTGGTTCGCTTTCGGCGGAGATCGTCGCGAGCGCTACCTCCAGCCCCATGGCGGCGTATCTGGCCGTCAAGATTTCCTTGCGACCGCCCCGAGCCAAGTGCTGCAAATTTGTGTATCGCTCCTCTGAGACTAACAGCTATGCGACCGCATCGTCTTCATTCAACGTCTGTCCGCGAACCTGGTCTTGAATGTCCCGCACTAGGTCGCCGAGCGAGCCATCGTACTCCCGGTAGTATGATTGATTGCGCTCCTCGCTCATTTCAGGTCCAGCTCGTAGACGCTGTCGTCCCTGACCTCGACTTGCGTCGGCGTGATCCCCGCTTCGCTGTACTCCATGAGCTCGACCAATCTGCCGACAATGCGGAAGTAGAGCGCGTTGACGCGGCGAATGAAGAGGCTGGAGGCCGCGCTTAGCTCTTCCGGGGTATTCTTCTCTGGGAGCCCTACCGGAAAGCAATACTGGCCCACTGTAGCATCCGTTGCATCTGCCGAGTAAGGATTGGGCAGTTCATTCAGTTCAGAATAAGCCTGCTCAAGGATCCGCCCGACCTCTGTGCGCAGACGCTGCCCGCGTTTTTGGCTCTCTGGCTTGATCTTCGCTGTGTCGGCAAGGCGGTTGGCGATCTGCACCCCGGCCGCCAGCCGGACCGTCACAACGCGAAGATATTGCGATTCGCGGCGGCGCTCTTCCTCGACATCTTCCCGAGTGTCGAGCAGGACGAGGGCGCAGGCCAGTCTGCCTTTTGCAGAGGTCAGAAAACGTTGCCAGGCGGCATGCTCCTGGGATTCGTGGTCACGACAAGCGGCAACGACAAGGTCCAACGACTTGCCTTCGGTCAGGGTGCGAAGTTCGCAACCAGCGTCATCCATGGTCGCTTGATGGTTCTGCCAAGTGCGAGCCACGAGACCGGCTTCCTGCCGGCGCGGGAGAAAATCGGACTGCGACCAGATCGGGACCAGTCCGATCATGGCGGCTTCGCCGAAATAGTCGCAGAAAACCCGATGCGTGCGGGAGATCTCCTCATCGTGTATTTCGACTGCCTTGACCTTGCTGGGCCTCCGTTTGGGCACCGCGGGAAGTCGGGCCTTGTAGAGGGCCTTGGTGGCCGCGTTGTCCCATTCGGGCAGATCGCGGAGCAGGTCGGCAGCTGGGAACTCGCAGCTGAGAGCACCGGCAACAGGCGGGGGCTCCGGGATGTGCCCTACTACTGTCTTCGTAGCTTGGCCGATTCTCTCGGGCAGCGCGCCCTGCACCTGCCGGTCCGGGAACTCGGCGATCAGTTGGCGAAAGCCAACGCTGACGGCGGCGGCGGTGCGGGCCCCATCGGTACCAGCCAGGGCCACGGCCTGACGCTTTGCGATCTCCGCAACTGCCTGCTGGACCGGGCGAGAGAGCCCGTCCAAAGCCGAAGCGAGTGCCCAGAGCGCAGCGCGCATGAGGCAATCCGCGGGCGAGAGCAGGCGCAATGGATTGAAGACGTTGGCTGGGATGCCACGGCTCATGGCGCGCAGCCAGTCGCGCTGCACGATAAGCAGGCCGAGTCCGGGCTGCTTGCGCGCGAGCAGGCAGCGGGTCCCGGCACTGGCGAGAGCACCGGCGAGCTCGCGGGAGTTCCATGCGCAAAGCAGCGGGATGCCAAGGGTGAGTCTAGGCTTGGTGGGGGCGTGTATATGTACGTCCGGCTCCATACTCAGAGCAATCTCCGGAACGACGGTCAGGTCCAGCGCATGCATCACGGCGCGGGTAAAGCTGTGCAGTTCCGGCTCTTTGTCCGCAATGGGAAAATGCTCGGGAGGCTCCTGCCGCAACAGCAAGGTGCGCAGAAACGCAAGGCAGAGGGAAAGCAAGCCCAGAGCAAGGGCGACGTAGCCCACTGCTGAGGCGCTGAATGCCCGAATCTGGGTGATCTGGTGGACTGCGTACGCCAGACCAATCCCGGTGCCCGCGAACGCGCTGAGGCTGATGAGCAGGCCTACAATTCCCAGGATTAGGGCATACAGGTGCAATCCAAGCGGGAGCCCGGAGCTGTCTGTTCTAATCTGCGACAGCTCAAGGATGGAGCGGGAGACTGGATCATGGGTGGCCATGGCATGCCTGACAGGTTGCGGAGTTCGCAATCCCAACTGGGTAAACGAGGGCCTTACTTTACCATGTAGCGCTATTCTGGCCCTTTGCCAAAGCTATTGATACGTAAGTAACACGCGGCATTTCCTCGCCGTACCGGGATTGCAATTCGAGGACTGGTACGAATAGCGGTCCAGCTGCGCGCCGGGCATGATTGCGGGGCGTCGCCTCGGAGCGCTGCCGTCTTCAGCGGCGGTGGGTGCCCACTTTGCTGGTCGAGTTCAAGCACTACAGCCGAGAGGCGGGGGAGCGCCTGGCCCGTGTTGGATTGGACGGCACCGCGTGAGCAGGCCGCCGCTCAGGTCGTATGCTATGCCGCCGACATTCGGCAAGAGCATCCGGACGTGACCGCTCGCCCCCACGTGGTCTACACCGTCAGCTGCGCCGGTTACCGGTTCTTCTGTCTCGCCTGCCACGTCCCTGTTGATGCGTCTGGCGCGCCAAACCGTGAGTGTGAACGAGATGAACGTTCCACTTGCAACTCGTCAACATGCCGGTTCCTGGCTTGGTTTCGTGGCGGCCAGTTCGATGGGCGCTGGGGCATGAATCCAGTAGCCGTTGGATGGCTGCAGGAGCTCGCCCGCGACCAGGGAACGGAAGTGCTGCCGATGCCACCAGACGACGAAATCGTCAAGGTCGGGGACAGGGCTGGGCTCAGTAACTCCGACGAGGTTCCACTTGGGACGCAGCTGGATGCAGGTGCTGCCATCGTAAACGCCACGGATCTCGAAGTCAGTCTGGTGGGGCATCATCACCAACATGCCCTGGCGTCCCTGGGACGTGGTGATGGCGACATAGCCCTGCGCGGCGCTGTCCCAGCTGGCGATGGGACTCATGTGTCCCCCTGTTGGAGGCCCTGATAGAAAACGGTGCCACTGATGCCCATGCGGACGCGATAGACACGCAGGACAGCCTCTGCCTCATTGCCGGCTGCATCTGTGGCTGAATAGACAACTTGCTGGTCCCCAAGCTGATTGGAGTCGGGGGCAGGAGAGACGGTGATCGTTGGGTTGGGATCAACTCCGTCGCTCACGGAGACGCCGATGAATGGCTCGATTACGGCCCCGAAGGGGACCTCTATGAGGGCTGGTGCGACGTGGAGGAGCGGTTGATCTGAGTCCAGAGAAAATTGGCCGGTGCAAGTTTGTCGATTGTCGGTCTCATCGGTAACGATGACCTCGATATCTTAGGTCTCAGCGTGATCGAGAAAGGTGAGGTGGATGGGCAGCAGCCAGGCAGCAATGCCGGCGTTTTTTTTCTACGCCATTGCCCTGCCAACGGTTTCCGGCAAAATAGGCGAGGTCGCTTCGGCGCTGAATGGTGACAGTCAGGTGTGCAACATCGGTGCCTGTGGTGGTGCCGGTTACAGAGCCGCTCCAGGACGCGGGTGCGAAGAAGCCTGTGGTATTGATGCTGCAGCCTGGCGGGTCGGCGTCGATCTCGAACTCGCAGAACGCCAACTCTCCGGAATTTCCCAGGCTGTCGGTGGAGCTGAAGGCGAGCTGATAGTGGCCGGTTGGCCAATGCGCCCACTCGCAGGTCGATGCGATAGGGATTGTTCGTGTCCCGAATGTGGAGCAGGCGCTGCACGGACTCCTCGCCCAGGAGATCCTTGGGCAAGGATGTAATTTTATCACGGGGGAGTACTTGCCGGTGACTGTGCCGAGGGTCTCGCTCATGGGAATGGGGATGACCTGAAGGTGATCCTGCATGCGGGCGAGATCACCGCCGCAATGCTCACGCAACGAACGCAGTGTGTAGTCAGATCAGGCTGCGAGGGGCCGCGCGTTGCTGAGCAGCTTGGAAATTTGGGCATCGTCATAGCCGTACTCAGACTGCAGCGCCTGCAGTGAGGCCACGCGGTCCTCGTGGAGGTTCAGCGCCATGACCATGGGATCTTCGAAGGTCTGCGATTCGATCTCGGAAATGCCGCCGTAGCGGCGGTTCGCTGCCTGGCTGAGAAATTCGCGATAGCAACGAAAGAGGTACTCGACAAAGAAGGTCTTGCCGTTCCCCGGCTCGTCGACCAAGACAAAGGCCATTTCACTGGAGGAGCCACGTTCGGCCGCGTCCTTCACGAACGAGACGAAACTGTTGATCTCGTCATACAGCCCGACGAGGTGCCTGGGCCCGTGGCGAAAGATTTGGAAGTCGTAGGTACTGCGGCCATTGACCGAAAGGTTGCGGATGATGTCTTCCCACACCCAGAATCATCGGCGAGAGCGATTGGAATACGTTCTCGAATTTTCGGGTGCCGGCCTTTGGCGCCTTGATATGCTCCGATAGAGTTTCGCTCGTAGCCATGCCTTACTTCTCCCGCTGGGACGGTTGATCAAGGGGCGGCGGGGGTTCCCGCGTTCCGGTGCTCAGGAACTCGCTCGGCTACCTCGTGGTAGGATGCAACTAGACAACGTTTGGTTGCAGCCGTACGGCAGAAAAATTGCGTTAGGCGTGTCCGGGTGTGCGTGGATAGGGGATCACATCGCGGATGTTTTTCATCCCAGTGCAATAGGCAACGGCACGCTCAAACCCCAGACCGAAGCCACCGTGAGGGACAGTACCAAAGCGGCGCAGGTCCCGATACCAGTCATACTCGTCCAAGTCCATGCCTGCTTCCAGCATGCGGGCGTCGAGAATGTCCAGGCGCTCTTCCCGCTGGCTACCACCGATCAGTTCGCCAAGCCGTGGCACGAGCACATCCATCGCGGCCACTGTTCGGTCGTCGTCATTCACGCGCATGTAGAAAGGCTTGATCGACTTCGGGTAATCGGTGATAATGAGCGGCCTTTTCGCATAGATCTCGGTGAGGTAGCGCTCGTGCTCTGCCTGCAGGTCGACGCCCCACTTGGGCTCGTAGCCGAACGACGCATCGGCCCGTTGGAGCACGTCGATGGCTTCCGTGTACGGCATCCGGCCGAATGCGCCGCTGGCCACAGCTTCGAGCTGGCCGCGGAGGCCTGGCTCAATGAACTTATCACAGAACGCCAGGTCATCCGAGCAGCGGGTGAGCACGGCCTGAAGCAACGCCTGGACGTAGGCTTCTGCGACGTCTGCAACGGTTGCGAGGTCCGCAAAGGCAATCTCGGGCTCGACCATCCAAAACTCGGAGAGATGCCGGGAGGTGTGGGAGTTCTCCGCGCGAAACGTGGGACCGAACGTGTAAACCCGGCTCAAGCCGCAGGCATAGGTTTCGCCTTCGAGCTGGCCACTTACGGTCAGATATGAGGGCTTGCCAAAAAAGTCTTGGCTGTCGTCAATGGAGCCATCGTCGCGGCGCGGCGGCGCATCCAAATCCAAGGTGGTGACGCGGAACATTTCGCCCGCGCCTTCACAGTCACTGGCGGTGATGATGGGAGAGTTCAGATAGATGAAGCCGTGTGCCTGGAAGAACTCGTGGGTGGCAGCAGCGAGCACATTGCGAATGCGCATGACCGCGCCAATGGCGTTGGTACGACAGCGGATGTGAGGAAACTCGCGCAGCTTATCCAGCCCCATGCGCTTCTTCTGCAGAGGATAGCCGACCGGATCGCACTGGCCGATGATCTCGACCTCGGTCGCCTGCAACTCAATCGCCTGTCCCGCTGCAGGTGAAACCCGCAGCTCTCCGGTGACCCGGAGGGAGGCCCCGACATGTAGGTGTTGAATCTTTGCGTAATTTGGCAAGTCCGCATCAGCGACAAGCTGAAGGTTTTTGAAGCAAGACCCATCGTTCAATTCAATGAACGAAAAGCCGCCCTTAGAATCGCGGCGGGTCCTGACCCAACCGTGGACCTCCACGGTACCGGTGGTCTGGTCTCCCAGAAGAAGGTCGGAGATTCGTGTGTGCAGCATTCGTGTCTCGACAGGGAATGGGGGCAAAGGTCTCACAGGATTACACCGGTCCGCCTCGCTGGGGAAGTGGATTTTCAGTGAGTTGACGGTATTTATTAATTTAATCTCGTAAATTCTTCTGGATTTGATCATGACCTACAGACTGACTCTCCTTCTCATTCTCCTTCTCATTCTCACTGCTCTAGTCTGCTACGCAGGCGAGCCTAGCGGTAAAAAAGCAACAATCCAGCTGAAAGATCAGACAACGTTGATTGGCCAGGTGCATTCCGTCGAGGATGGCACCTACAAAATTGCGACGAAGGCGGTAGGCACCGTGACAGTGAAGGAGGCGGATATCGAGAGCATCTCCTTTTCGGAAGAGACGGTGAAGGAGGTCCAGGAGAAGGTCGCGACCAACAAGTCGGCGCTGCCAAACATCTCCCAGGAGAAGCTTCAGGCGATGACCGGCAGAGACACACCGGCGATCGATACGATGGCGAACCAGATTCTTGGCAGTGCCCAACTCATGACGCTGATGAGCGAATTGATGGAAGACCCCGACCTGCTCAAGATGATGGACGATCCTGAACTGATGAAGGCCGCACAGGAAGGCGACCTGGGCAAACTGCTTGCCAGTGGGCTGATCCAAAAGTTAACGGAGAACCAGAAGGTCCAAGAGATTACCCGTCAGGTTGTCGACGACGAGCCGGCCACGGAGTAGGGGCGGCACCCGAGCCCGCGCGAGGAAAGACGACCCGCGGCAGCTGCGCCCGTGAGTGGATGCCAACGGCGGTCAGAGGAAAACTGGTGGCAGCGGATGCGTCTGGCGCTAGATTACGCGCTTTTCTACTTCTCCCGCAAAGATTATCCCGCCTATGATTCCCGCGCACGCCTTCGTCCTTGCCGCTAGTCAGCCCGACCAGCCCAGCTTCATCATGGGGTTGCTACCACTACTGCCTTTGCTGGTGTTGTGGTATTTGTTCCTGATCAAGCCACAGCGTCGCAAGGATAAAGATCACAAGGCGATGTTGAAGCGCCTGACCAAGGACGACAAAGTCATGACAGTAGGCGGCATCCACGGAGTTGTCGCCAAGATTGATGATTCCGACAACGCGATCGTCCACATAAAAATTTCTGACCGCGTCACCATCCGGGTGAGCAAGGCCCATATTGCGGCCGCACCGGCCGAACCAGCCACATCTACTTCAGATTCCAAACCTAATTCTTAGCAAATTTACCAAACTATGAACGCACTTAAAAAGTCCATACTTTATCGTCTTGTTTTTGCAGTCGTAATCGTCGGCATGTGGGGGTATTCCTTTCTTACCGGGCACGAAGACAAGGATTTCTACGTTCAATTCCAGAACGAAGCCAAGACTGTTGAGGGGCTTGCAGAGCTGATCACGGCAGCCAAAGCACTGGAGGAGAAGGATGAGCTCTCTGCACCCGCTGCTCTGGCACGCGCCGCATCGGCCGATGGCAAGAAACTCCATGCTTATGTGGATATTTACGGCCGCAACGAGCCCAGCAACAAGGCAGTTGCACAGTTTGTGTTTGAGGGCTCTCAAGCAAAGTTGCGCAAGGGAATTGATATCCAAGGCGGCACCGAGATTATCGTCAGTTTCGATGCGGCCGCAGCCACCGCGAGCGGCGACCGCAAGCTCGATGACATTCGTGATGAAGTGCTGGAAATCTTGCGCAACCGGGTGGACCAGAGCGGTTTGGTCGAAGCGCAACTACGCCCGACAGGCCCGAACACAATCTCGGTGACGATCCCGGGCAAGAAGCCGGACTATGTCGCCCAGTTCATTAAAATTCTGCAGGAAGCCGCGAAACTGAGCTTTCACGTAGTCTCGGACCAGTCCGACGCGCTTGCCGAGGCCGAGGTCAACGGGGTCAACCCCAATACACCCGCCAGTCTGAAACGGGTTTTGTTGTTTGAGGACGAAGACAACCCGCTTCCTGAAGAGCAGCGCATTCTGTACGTGAACCGCATTGCTGAGAAACTCGCAGGCAAGCACGTAAAGAACGCGCAGCCTACGATGGGCGAGTTTGGCGGCTATGAAGTATCCCTCTCCTTTAATCAGGAAGGCGCACGACTGTTCGGTGAAATTACGCAGGAAAACGTGAACCGTCGCTTGGCAGTTGTGCTGGACGGCACGGTTTTCAGCGCCCCAAACATCAATGAAGCCATTCTTGGCGGCAACGCTTCGATCTCGGGCAACTTCTCCCAGCACGAGGCAAATCAGCTGTCGATCAAGCTCCGCTGCGGCAACCTGCCGGTGGACATCCGCATTGACGGCCAGTTCACGACAGACCCACAGCTCGGGCAAGCCGCGATCAGTAGTGGCATTCTCTCGATTTACGTAGGTTTTGGGTTGACACTGCTCGGCCTGCTGATGTACTATCGCGGCTCGGGCGCAATCGCCTTTGTCGCTCTCGCAGTCAACATTGTCCTCATCTTCGGGACACTGACTTTGGTCGGTGCCACCCTGACGCTGCCGGGCATTGCGGGTATCGTTTTGACCATCGGCATGGCGGTGGACGCAAACATTCTGATCTTCGAGCGAATTCGAGAGGAGCTGAATGTCGGCAAGTCATTCACCACGGCGATGCGTGTGGGCTATCAGCGCGCCCTAGTCACAATTCTGGATGCAAACCTGACCACGTTCTTGACCGCGTTCATCCTGGCCAAGGTTGGTTCAGGCCCGATCAAGGGATTTGCTGTAACGCTGATGATCGGTATCATCGCCACGCTGTTCAGCGCCTTGTTTGTCACGCGGATCATTTACGACATCATGGTGGCCAAGAACAACGTAAAGACCCTGAAGATGATGCAGTTGCTCTCCAACTGTCGCGTCGACTTCCTCTCCCGTCGCAAAGCAGCTGCTATGCTTTCTATCGCTGTTGCGATTCTTGGCGCGATCACCTTGGTGACCCGTAACTCGAACGCACTGAGCATCGATTTTCGCGGCGGCACTATGGTGACGATCCCCGTGGAACAGTCCGCAGAGGTCGACGCGATCGCGTCGGTACTGAGTGAGGCAGACAAGCGCTTTTCGACTGCCCGTGTTGTGTCAAAGGGCACAGCTGACGATCGCATGATCGAAATCACGATTCCCGAGGTTACCTCGCAAGAAGAGGACGGTGCTGGCGGCGACATTCGCCAAGCGGTCGCTACGATCCTCATTGCCAAATTTCCAGATATGGGGATTCAGGCCAACACTGGCAATCAGCAGGAAATTGGTCCCGCAGTCGGTTCACGGTTCCGGAGTCAAGCATTCTGGGCCATGGTGTGCTCCCTGCTCGGGATTCTAATCTACATCAGCTTCCGCTTCGAACTTAGCTACGCAGTGGGCGCAATCGCCGCCTTGATCCATGACGTGTTCATCTGTACTGGTCTGTTCTGCCTGCCTATTCCGCTGTTGATCGGCGAGCGGCAGATTTCGCTGCCGGTGATCGCCGCCTTGCTGACCATCATTGGCTATTCGTTGAATGACACGATTGTGGTCTTTGATCGGATTCGCGAAAATATTGGTCTTCATAAGGACAGGCCGTTCAACGAAATCGTGAACCTGAGTTTGAATCAGACCCTAGCTCGTACGGTTCTGACCTCTGTCTCTACCGGCATAGTGGTGGTCACCCTGTATCTACTGGGTGGCGGCGCACTCAACGATTTCGCACTGGTTCTGCTGCTCGGCATCGTGGTAGGTACGTACTCCAGCCTGTTCGTGGCAACCCCGGTTATGATGATTGTCCATCGCAAGCGCGAAGCGGCGAAGCAGGCCGAGCGGGAAGCAGCCGCGGTTGCAGCCAGCAGCGCCAATAAAGCGACCGCATGATCGTACGCATTTCATCACTTGCGCTTCTGGCGCTGCTGGTGATTGGCTGCTCCAGCACGCCAAGTCACAAGGCGTACCATTATCACACCACAGCAGACGACCCGAATGCCGGGTTCTTCACCCTCGAACTCCCGCCTGATGTGCGCCTTCTCGGGATCAACGGGTCGCGTACGGGCCATGACATGTTCAAGCTCTCACGGCAGCCGACTGAAATCACGATTCGGCCGGGAAAGGCTAAGGTTCAAGTGCGCTATGAGGCGATGTTTGGCGACGGCGACCAGCTGACAAAGCACATTCGCTCCACCCCATTCACACTGGATGTGGATGGTAAGGACGGCGAGTACTTTGTGCTCGGTTTCGTGCGGCCACGCTCGATCCGAACGGCACGCCGGTTCGCACGAGCCCCGGAGTTCTGGCTAGAGTAGACGCTCTGTGCAACTGAGATGAGCCGCGTATCGAGACAACGATTTTTTTTCACATGAGAATCAGAGAGAAGGGGGACGCTATGGATTCTGAGTCAGCAAGCGCGTATTGGAGAGGGAGCCTGCGGGTTGTCGCGATTTTACTTTCCATCTGGGCATTTATTTCATTGGGTTGCGGTGTGCTGTTCCGCGACTTTCTCGATGCCAACTTTCCGAGCATTGGCAACGCTCCTTTCGGCTTTTGGATTGCCCAGCAAGGCTCGATCATTGGCTTTGTTTGCCTGCTATTGGCCTATCGCAGCATGATGGGCTCGCTGGACAAGAAACACGGCTATGATGAGGCTGTCGAACAATGAGCCAAGAATCATGGAATTTCCTATTCATCGGACTCACGTTCGCTCTATACATCGTCATTGCATTTCGTTCACGCGCAGCGTCGACGAAGGAATACTACGTTGCAGGGTCTGGCGTTTCGCCGTTCGCGAACGGGATGGCGACCGCAGCGGACTGGATGTCGGCAGCGACTTTCATTTCGATGGCAGGCGGAATTGCAGCCAGCGGCTACGACGCATCACGGTTTCTGATGGGCTGGACAGGTGGTTTCGTGCTGCTGACCACATTGATCGTTCCCTACCTGCGTAAGTTCAACAAGTTTACGGTCGTCGACTTTCTGGGTGACCGATTCTATTCCAATACAGCTCGCCTCGTGGGCGTGGTCTGTGCAATTTTTATCTGCATGACCTACATCATGGGCCAGATGCGTGGCGTCGGCATTGTCTTCTCGCGTCTATTCAGCATCCCGATCTGGGGCGGTGTCTGGATCGGCGCTGCTATCGTCTTTTTCTACGCTGGCTTGGGCGGCATGAAGGGAATCACCTACACGCAGGTTGCCCAATACTGCGTCATGGTCTTTGCCTATGTATTGCCAGTGATCTTCATCTCTATGCTACTGACCGGAAATGTCGTTCCACAGCTTGGCCTGATCGGCAGCTACACCAAAGATGGCATGGAAAGTGCGGTCCCACTGCTCGACAAGCTTAATCAGCTCAATGTGGATCTAGGCTTTGCTTCGTACACGGACGGGTCCAAAAGCAGGATTGACATGTTCTGCATCACGGCAGCGCTGATGTTTGGCACGGCGGGCTTGCCGCATGTCATCGTGCGCTTTTTTACGGTCAAGAGCGTCAAGGCCGTGCGTACATCCGCATGTTGGACCCTGCTGTTCATCGCCATGATCTACCTCACTGCCCCGGCACTTGGCGCATTCGCTCGCACCAACTTCATCCAGGAAGTGAACGAAGTGACCTACGCCGAGGCCCCCTCTTGGTTTAAGAACTGGGAAGACAAGAATCTCATCGCCTGGGTCGATAAGAATGGCGACGGCCGCATTCAATACCGGGCTGGCGCTGCGCTATCCCCAAGCAAGCCACAGTTTGCGACAGAACGCGGCGCGCATGGCGAGCGCCTGCTGGTGAACGAGGCGACTGAGTCGACCAACGAGGTCTATTATGACAAGGATATCCTGGTCATGGCGAATCCAGAAATGGCGGGTCTTCCTGCCTGGGTCATCGCATTGGTGATGGCAGGTTGTGTGGCAGCAGCTCTGTCGACTGCAGCCGGGCTGCTGCTGGTCCTTTCAACGTCTATCTCACATGACCTGATCAAGAAAGTATTGAAGCCAGATCTCTCCGAGAAGCAAGAGGTGATGTCGGCCCGTTTGGCCTCTTTCGGCACCTTGCTGGTTGCCGCCTACTTCGGGATTAATCCTCCCTCTTCGTTCGTGGCCAAGACAGTTGCATTTGCGTTTGGCTTGGCAGCATCGTCCTTCTTTCCGACGTTGTTGATGGGGATCTTCTCGAAGCGCATGAATCGCGCTGGCGCGGTTTCCGGCATGATCGTCGGCATCACGTTTACGCTTGGCTACATCATTTACTTCCAGTTCATCAGGCCTGCCCTCGGCCACGACACTGGATTCCTATTCGGCATTTCCCCAGAGGGCATTGGGTTTATCGGGATGCTGCTGAACTTCGTGGTGGCATTTTCGGTTTCAGCCGTGACCCCAGCTCCACCGCAGGAGATTCAGGACATGGTCGAAGAAGTGCGGCTCCCCAATGGCGTAGGAAAGGCCACGCACTAAACCGGCTGCTGATGCCCCCGGGCCCATAGGCTTCGGGGGCGCTCCGATCACAATGCGTGATCGCGACGATGGATGGCCCCGGGCACAGCCCGGCGCAGCGGTGATGACGACAGCCAATGCTTACTCGTCTTCTTCCTTGGCGTCATCCTCACGCTCTAGTTCAAGCAGCTTGCCCTTGGCCGAGATCTCCATCTCGTAGGACTTTCCGTTGGCTGTACCCTCGAGCTCGTACACGCGGCGCTTTCCTTTTCCTTCGACTTCCGCTTCTTCGACAGAGAAACCAAGTACGGCTTTCTGGGCGGCGGCAAGCACGACTTTGGGGAGTTCATCCACCGCGAGGTTGTGGGATTCACCGGCCAACACGCAGCCAGGACTAAAGGCGAGAATCAGGACCAGGAAGAAACGCTTCATGATGCGCTCCGTGGTGTGAGGTTCGATGGACAGCGGCAAAGACGCAGCTGTCTGGAATGCCTACTGTTCCTCAATTGAGGTCCGATTCCAGTACTAAGGCTCAAGAAACTAGCGCATCCAAGCCCTTCACCTGCCTGAATTCGATGCTCGCACGTCGCCTGCTCATGGAGACCTAGATTGCGGAACAGGTACAGGACAGAGCCCACATGCAGGTCTGCAGCTACATCATTCACAACACGCCAAATCATGGCAGCGAGTTGCTGTCATGCCTGGCAGAGGTCCCGGGGTGCGAAGCCAAAAAAGCAGCGGACGGCCTCGTAGTCCTCGTGACTGAGTCCGACTCAGAGGCGGGTGAGCAGGATCTGCAGACGTCGTTGAAGTCTTTGTCCGCTATCGGATGTCTAGTTCAAGCCTTTGGTACGATTGCATAGGAAGCATAATGAATCGCCTTACAAGTGGCGTTTCTTAAGAAGACTGGCACGCAGCACAGCCTTCTCGGCAGTAGCAGCACATCTCTCCGGCTTGATGTTGCTAGGCGAGCGGGAGTATGCTTATGGAAGGGGCAATTGGCACCAAAAACTTTGAGGCTAACGCACGCCTGTGCATGGCCAAGGCAGCGACCGAATTCCTGACTAACTTCGGCGCATCCGCGGCAGAGGATAAAGCGAAGAGAAATGCGATCAAGCGTCTTGAATGGCAAGAGACCTTCAAGAAGAACTATCGTTTGATGAGCCAGGACGAGCAGCTGTGCACGATCGAGCGTATAGAGAAGCTGGCCAATCTAATTCAGGAAATCGCTCTAGGACCAGCGAAGAGCCAGCACGCGAAGGCGTGCTGTTCGGCTACGCCTTCAATATCGGAACCTGCCAAGCCTACCAGGATTGCATTCGCGCTTGCGTGATGGAGAACAAACAAGACCGGGCCAGCCACATGCAGTACATCCGCATCGTCGAGATGAAGAACGGGAAAACGAATCTGGAAGAAGCGGCGCCGGACTTTGATCAAGCAGTGCCAGAAGCTGGACACTTTTACATGGGAACACAGTGCTTCCAGTGTGAGAATCCGTCGTGCGTGGACGTCTGTCCCGTGGGCGCCACTTGGCAACAACCGGATTGCATCACGGTGATTGACTATGACTGGTGCATTGGCTGTCGCTACTGCCAGGCTGTCTTTCCGTACTGCGCAAGACGCTTCAACTGGAAAGGGCCTGAGGTGCCAGCTGAAGAGCTGAACCCCAATCAGCAATATCTAGGCAATCGCCCACGCAAGAAAGGCGTGATCGAGAGGTGCACCTTCTGCATCCAGCGCACGCGCGACGGTAAGCAGCCAGCCTGCGCCGAAGCATGCCCGACCAGCGCGCGGATTTTTGGCAATCTCCTTGATCCCGACAGTGAGATTCGCTACGTGCTTGAGCACAAAAAGGTTTTTAGTCTCAAGGAAGACCTCGGGACCGAGCCCAAATTCGGGTACTTCATGGACTGATGATTTCCTTCCGCCAATATGCTTTGTGCGCAACCATCTGCGGAGATCGCAGGTATCATCTATGGATGATGACTCCAACGGCCTTTATGCTCCTCGGCCTATACGCCTGGAGCGTCCAGCTCCGGGATGGACTGGCAGTCACGGGACAGATCGACTAAGTCAGTTGGGGTCTATACATCTCCAACTTTTCCGTCCTGGTCGACCTGGCAGCCTACGTGCTTCATGATGTGGACTTCTCAAAGGCAGTGCTGATCGGCCAGGGAGTGGTAGTGGCCGCCCTAGTGATGTGCATGGCGTTCGTCAGGTTGGACCTTGGAAATGCATTCGCGGCCTGGTATCTGGCGCTAAATATGTTTATTCTTCCT
Source organism: Lentisphaeria bacterium (assembly GCA_003477185.1). Taxonomy (GTDB): domain Bacteria; phylum Verrucomicrobiota; class Lentisphaeria; order JABSQK01; family UBA12247; genus UBA12247. Next base: position 1,392 of record DMTJ01000087.1, on the reverse strand, counting down.
ACATTCCCTACGGCCACTTCCACCGGCGAGAAGCAAACAAGAATTACTACGTTCCGTTTGTCTACCTGAGCGTATTCTGGGCCGTGGCCATTCAGATGGTCACCGCCTTGCTCCTCGCAGGCCTGCCAGCAAGGTCGTTTTGGAATAGCTCTCTGATGGGGCCTCGTTTTCTGGCCTCGGCATTTGCAGCCGGCTCCGCCTTCATGATTCTTGTGCTGGCCTTTGTCCAAAATTGCAGCAGCTACGAGATTCGCGGCAGCACGATGCGCAAGCTAGCGATGATTACGGCTGTCGCGGGCCAGATTAACCTGGTGATGCTTGGCAGTGAGGTTTTTAAGGAGTTTTACCACGGGACGCATCACAGCCTGAGCGCACACTATCTGTTCTTCGGGCTCGATGGGCATTACGCGCTCGTGCCTTGGACCTGGACCTCGATCGGCCTGAATCTGCTGGCGACAGCCATGCTGACCATCCACCCAATCCGGCGCTAAAAACTTCTGTATTTGGCCTGCCCGATGCTCTTTGTGGCCGTCTGGATCGAGAAGGGGATGGGCCTGATCATCCCAGGCTTCACGCCATCTCCCCTCGGTGAGATCGTGGAGTACTCCCCGAGTTGGGTCGACCTTTGTGTTACGGTCGGCATCTGGGCGCTCGGCCTGCTTGTCCTTACTCTGCTCACCCGCGTTGCCATCCGCATCAAGGCACGCCGTACCGAATTTCTGACCCAAAACCCCCACGAGAGCTGAACCATGCGCTACCTCCCCTTCCTCCTCGCCCGCGTCTGCGCCTTCACCTCGATCGCTGCAGATGCAGATCCAGGTGCCGGTGAGTTGGGCAGTCCCGTTGTCCACTTGCAGCTGCGCTACGAGTACTCTGACTTCGATGACGCGGCCGATCGAGGCACGGCAGCAGGCCTGACGCTGCGAGCGCGTTGCGGCCACCAGTTCAATACGTGGAAGAACTTGAGTGGAAAGGTTGTCGGCCAGACGGCGGCAAACTTGGTCGAAGACTTCCGCTATCCCGGCGGCGGCGCAGCGGATCACGATATCATCGCAGATCCTCCAGGGTCACGCCTCCACGAGGGCTAAGTCGACTTCTCCGGGCTGGCCGACACACTCGTGCGAGTGGGACGCCACGAGATCATCCTGGATGATGCGCGCCTGCTCGGCAACATTGGCTGGCGGAACAATGCCCAATCTTTCGATTCGGTCCTGCTGCAGTACGCAGGCTTCGAAGGCTACACTTTGCATGTGGCGGGAGTTCGGCAGATAAACTCGATTTTTTCACGGATATCGACTTGGATTCACTCGTGATCTTCCACGCCGCGCGCACCGCTACCGAAGGCCATCGCCAGGCGCTGTTCGGCTATCTACTCGATACCGAAGATGATAC
>DMTJ01000419.1 GCA_003477185.1 Lentisphaeria bacterium | reverse complement strand
GCTACGGACTGATGCGAGGCGGCGAAACCACTATCTGGGCGAGAGCCGTCAGGGCCAAAGTTGAATTTAAAACCGGCCACCATAGTAGTAGCCCCACATCATTACAGTAAATACGCCTGCAAACTCGGGAGGCCCTCCTACTTTTCGGGCTCCCAAGACTCAGGCACCTTCCACTGACCAGGCGATCGTCTCACCACCGCCAAAGACGACTAGGTCTGCGAACTCCGCAATGAGCGTCTGCGGCTTCCGCACCAGGCGAACTGTCTTGTCCTGTTCCGGCAGCCGGTAGATGTGCCGGGCGTTGTCACCAATAAAGGCCTGTAAGGACGCAAGCGCACCGTTGCGGTCGAACAAATCGGCCAGCAGCGGCACGGCGGTGGGTGCAGAGAAGACGCCTGCGGCGCAACCGCAGGCTTCCTTCTTGCTGCGCGGATGCGGAGCGGAATCACTGCCGAACATCAGCTTAGGATGCGCCCCCAGGGCCGCGGCCAACAAGGCGTCACGGTCCTCCGGACGCTTGGCGATGGGCTTGCAGAACAAGTGCGGCTGCAATAGCCCGCCAGCCACATCGTTTAGCGTAATGATCAGGTGGTGCAGCGTGACGGTGGCATATAGGTTCTCGAACTCGTCCAGCAACGCGGCGGCAGCAGCGGTCGTGATGTGCTCCATCACGATGCGCAGCCGGGGATAACGCTTCGCCAGCGTGCGATAGACGGCCAGAAACTCCTGCTCACGATCTAGCACAAAGCCGTGGCTTTCTCCGTGTACAAGCAGCGGAATGTCCAGCTCCTGCATCGCACTAAGCTGGCGATCATAGCCTGAAATCTCTTTCACACCTGCCTCGCTGTTGGTGGTGACACCAGCGGGATAGAGTTTAATGCCGATGATCTCATCGCGCGCTGCGGCCAGCTCGGCATCGCTGTAATCACGAAAAAATAAGGTCATGAACGGCGTGAAGTCGTAGTCAGCTGTCGCCGCTTCGATTCGATCGCGGTACGCCCGCATTGCTGCCAGAGAGTCCACCGGCGGCACAAGGTTGGGCATAATTACAGCGCCTGCGAAGTCTGCAGCCGAGGCTGGTCCGACAGCACGAAGCATGCCGTCGTCTCGCAGGTGCAGGTGCATGTCTAGGGGTGCGAAGAGAGTAAGGAAGTCAGCCATCACTAGGTCCTGTTTGGTAGGATGCGAATTGCGCAATCGCAAGCTGCTCGGCAGCGAGCGGATCAATCGCGTGGTTTCGTTTATGAAGAGTGTCGTACGAGACTGGATTGCCCGCGAGGACCTCATGCCAGTCATCGCCGCCGTGGCGGCCAATTTGAGTGTGCATGCTCACCCGCTCATCTGGCGGCAGCACGGAGTCAGCAATCACGCCGCCGTCCTCGACGGTCACGGCGGTGCGCGAAAGGTGCTGATAGACGATGATTCCCTGGCCTTCCAGCGACGGGGCTCGCAGGCCGACGACCGCGGCGCGGGCCACGGCCACACTCTCGCAAGCAACATCAATCAGCAACGAGTCAAAGGCTCGCCCGCGGCCGATCGTACAGCCAATGCAGATGGCACCGTTCTCATCCGGTTCCGGCGCTGCGAAAAACTGGCGCATCGCCCTGCCCTCTTCATCATCGCGGAGCAATCGCATGCAGTTGCCATGATAGCCCGTGAGCTGCCCGTAGTCCCACCAATAGCTGTCCGCCCCCACGTCCATCGCGCCGAGCACGGCCTGCTGCGCGGGCAGCGTCTCGAGCATTCTGCGAATGCGCGCGTGGTGGGCCGCTGGCTCCTTGGCGCCCTTGGCCTGCATCACCTCGGCATAGGTTGCCAACGGCAACGCCATCGGCATCCAGAAGTGCGGATCTGTATCCATCTTGCCCTGCTTCTGGGCCAGTTCGGTTGCGAACTCCGCAAGCAGCGCCTCGGTCATCAGCGCGGACATCGTAAAGGAACCGATGCTGGGGCCGATCCCGCCATCGGCATTGATCACGCCATCTACCAACAGCTTCTTAGCCTGGCCGTAGCTGATCTTCTCAGCCTGTCTGGCATTTCCTGCCGCGTCGACCGCGATGAGGCCATAATTCTGCAGCCCGCGCGTCTGCCACTCTTGCTCGCTTGGAAAGCTGCTGAGCTGGCAGAGGATCTCGACGTGAGCGCGCGGTTGCCGCGCAGGATCCGTAGTCGGGATAAAAATTTGATCACCCCAAAATACGGAGACGTAGCCGGCACGCGCTGGCGCGTAGACAGAGGTTTGCCGAATCACCGATTCCAGAATGGTGATCGGCCGCTGTGCCCCGTCGATGTGCAACATCCCGGGCAGCTTTACCGCCGGCTTATTATTATTCTCGGCCGCTGGCAGCGGTGCCAGGCGGGTGCCCTTGCCTGCCGTGTGATAGATCGCCAGTGAGGCACCGTCCCGCAGCCGTTGGAGCAGATCCACGCCGGTGCTCTTCGCCCGCTCGACCGCCTTCTGCAGGCAGTATAGCGTTCCCAGGCCATTCCCGGCCCCACCGGGCCAGTCCTCGTGAACGGCGAGAATCAGCCCGCTGCGATTCGCAATTTGCCCCTTGCTCGCTTCGAGCCGCTGCTGCCAGTAAACCTCCTGCATGGCACTGGTCGTGGAGATAATCACGATATCCATGCCGCGGTTGTACTGGGCTGCGGAGAGCATTTGCTCGATGATCTTCATGTCGTTTGGGCTCCCTCTGGTTCGGGCCTACGGAGCGGCAGGGTCACGTCAAACGCAGCACCCTCACCCGGTTTGCTGCTCACACCAATTGTGCCAGCCATCAAATTCACAAGTCGTTTTGTCAAAGCCAGGCCCAACCCGACGCCTTCGTGCTGCCGCTGGAGGCGGGCATCGCCCTGCACAAATACGCCGAAGATGCGCTCCTGCTGATCTAGTGCGATCCCGATGCCGTCGTCCACCACCCGCAGCTTCAACACCTCGCCGTCAGTTCGTGCCACGAGCTCTACGCGCCCGCCTTCCGGGGTAAACTTCACCGCGTTCGCCGCCAAATTCACGATAATCTGCTTCACTCGCGTGCGATCCAACTCAGCGGGGATCGCTGTCTCCGGGATTGAAAGCACCAACGACTGACCCTCCTGCTCCGACTCGTTGGCCAGCATGTCGTACACCTCACGGAGCAACTCGCCCACGTCAAACGCCTCCGAGCTCAGCTCGATCGCGTTCACATCGATCTTGGCGATGTCGATGAGATCACTGATCATCGCCTGAAGGTGCTGGCCCGCCGTGAAGATTCGCTGCACGAAATCCAGCTGCTTGTCCGTGAGATTTTTCGGTTGGTTGATCGACAGGATGTCTGCGAAACCAATGATGGCATTCAACGGCGTCTTTAGCTCGTGACTCACCATGGCCAGAAACATGTTCTTGTGCCGATTCGCAGCCACCAACTCCTCGTTCGTGCGCCGCAGCGTGGCCACGGTCTGCTCCTGCTCGGAAAGCGTTTCGACCAGCGCATCCACCATCAGATTCGAGTCCTGCGCCAAGCGCCCGACCGGGCTACCAGAAGCAACTTTGGCGCGGGCCTGTAGATCCCCCTTCCGCA
>DMTJ01000449.1 GCA_003477185.1 Lentisphaeria bacterium | reverse complement strand
TCGCCAGCGGAAATCATTCAGGCGGTGCAGGATAGTGGGCTCGTTGGCCTCGGTGGTGCGGCGTTTCCGACCCATGTGAAGCTCTCGCCACCAAAAGAGCACACCGTTCATACCGTGCTGCTCAACGGTTGCGAGTGCGAGCCCTTCCTCACAACGGACCACCGAGTCATGCTCGAACAGGCTCCGGATCTGGTCAGGGGAACCCAAATTCTGATGAAGGCCCTTGGCGCAAAACAGGGCATCATCGCAGTGGAAGACAACAAACTCGACGCCGCCGCAGCAATTGAAGCTGCTCTGCCTGCCGACAACTCGGTCAGCGTGCGGGTGGTCCGCACAAAATATCCGCAAGGCGCGGAAAAGATGCTGGCTAAGGCTGTGCTGAACATCGAAATTCCCTCGGGCGGCTATCCGTCTTCCGTGGGCCTGGGCATCTTCAATGTCTCCTCGACCGCCCAGCTGGGCAGAGCCCTGCCCCGAACGCAAGGCATCATCGAGCGGGTTGTCACCGTTACCGGCCCGGGCATCGACAAGCCCGGAAACTATCTCGTCCCCGTTGGCACGCCGGTGCGCTTCATCCTTGAGAAACTTGGGTTTCGGGGCGCGGAGCAAACGCTGATCATGGGTGGCCCGATGATGGGCAACACAGTCGCGTCACTCGATGTGCCGATCACGAAAGGCTGCGGCGGTTTTCTGGTCCTCACGGAAAAGGAACTCAGCACACAAACCTTCGAGAGCGCCTACCCCTGCATCAATTGCGGCCACTGTGTGGAAGCATGTCCCATGATCCTCAATCCTTGCGAAATGGGCAAACTCGCGAGCAAGGCGCGCTATGAGGAAATGGCGAGCAAGTACTATCTGAACGACTGCTTTGAATGTGGCTGCTGCAGCTATGTCTGCCCGGCTGGCATTCCACTGGTTCAACATTTCCGCATTGCCAAGGCAACCAACAGAGAACAAGCCCCAAAATAGGGCAACACCCACAGATGAACACGGCTCTTTCACGATGACCAACTCCGGAACCCAATCGTCGCCACAGGTGCTGTTGCGCACCTCGCCGCATTTGCGCGATACGCAGCCGGTGGACGTGATTATGCGCAATGTGGTGTACGCATTGCTGCCCGTCTGCGCCTTTTCGGTGTGGCAGTTCGGCATCAGCGTCCTCGGGCTTATCATCACCTGCACCGCAAGCTGTGTGCTCACCGAGCACGTCATCCGCAAGCTGCAGCACAAGCCCACCACGATCACGGACTGGAGCGCGACCATTACCGGCGTCTTACTCGCCCTGACCTTGCCGCCTGGCTTCCCGTTGTGGATGGCCGTCGTCGCATCTATTTTCGGCATCGCAGTCGGCAAGATGTTCTTTGGCGGTCTCGGCTTTAACGTCATGAATCCCGCGCTCATCGGCCGAGCCTTCGCCCAAGCCGCCTTCACAGTCCCCATGACAACTTGGGTGCCCAACAGTGCCCCCAGCCGCTTCACGGAATTCATTCCGTCCACGCTCACACTGCCCTTCCTGCGCCCCAACTCAATCTCAGAGTGGCTGGCTCAAAATGCGGTCGATGGCTTTTCCGGTGCCACCCCACTGGCCGTGATGAAGTTTGAGCATGTCCCGGCGGATTCGATCGAACTGCTGCTGGGAACCACCGCCGGTTCAAGCGGCGAAACCGGCGCACTGCTCATCCTGCTATGTGGCTGCTATCTCATTTTCCGTAACATGATGAACTGGCGAATCACAGCGAGCATCCTGCTCACCGCCGCCCTGTTTTCCGGCATCTGCCACGCCATCAATCCGGAAATCTACCCCGACCCTCTCTTCACAGTCTGCTCAGGCGGGCTGATGCTTGGTGCCGTCTTCATGGCCACGGACATGGTCGGCTCACCAGTGACACCCGTTGGCATCTGGATCTACGGCATTCTCATTGGCCTGCTCACGGTGATCATCCGCTTCTGGGGCGGACTGAGCGAGGGCGTCATGTATGCTATTCTCTTAGGAAACGCTTTCTCCCCGTTGATTAGCTCGGTCACCCAACCCAAGCGCTACGGTGCTCCGCAAAAGGAGGCCGCGAAATGACTGAGACTGCCCCAGTCCCAACCGCCTCCCCGAGCAGTCTTCGCTTGATTGCGACGCTTGCCGGCATAGCCATCATGTCAGGCCTGCTTGTCGCCCTGGCAGCTGAATTCACCAGAGAACCGATCCTGAAAAACCGGAGGGAAGCGCTCGAAAAGGCCGTCTTCACCGTGCTACCCGAGGCCACAGCACGCAAGAACTTCTTGCTGAATGAATCTGGCCTCACCCCGCTCGGCGATGATGCCATCTCAGAAGCCAACTGCTATGCCGGTTACAATGAATCCGGCGAGCTGGTTGGCGTCGCCATCGAGGCCTCCGCGCGCGGCTACCAGGACGTCGTAAAAATCCTTTATGGCTACAACCCACACACAAACTGCATCCTTGGCTTCACCGTTCTCCAAAGCTCGGAGACACCAGGCCTGGGCGATCGGGTTGAAACCGATCCTGATTTTCTGGCCAACTTCGCTTGCCTGGAGGCAACCCTAAACGAAGCTGGCACGGATCTCAAGAACCAAATCGTCACAGTCAAAAACGGAACCAAGAAACATCCCTGGCAGATCGATGCCATCTCAGGTGCCACCGTGACATCCACCGCCATCGGCACCGCCCTGCAAAAAAGCACAACCAAACTGCTGCCACTCATTCACAAAGTTGAACCGGAGTTTGCGCAATGAAAGATCCACGGATTCCGGATCCACTCAGTTGGAGCGTATTCACGCAAGGCATCTGGCGCGACAATCCGGTATTTGTCATGTTGCTCGGCCTTTGTCCCTTACTTGCCGTCACCAACACCGCAATGAACGCTCTGGCTATGGGCCTGGCGACAACCTTCGTCCTAGTCTGCTCTGGCACCCTCGTTTCTCTGCTGCAGCGTGTCATCCCCAAGCAAGTGCGAATCGCCGCCTACATCATCATTATCGCCACCTTCGTCACCATCGTCGACTACGCGATTCAGGCCATCAGCCTCGACCTCCATAAGGCCCTTGGCGCGTTCATTCAGCTCATCGTAGTCAACTGCGTCATCCTTGGCCGTGCCGAAGCCTATGCCTCGAAGAATCCCGTGGTCAATGCCATCGTCAACGCTTTCGGCATGGGGGTGGGCTTTACCCTCGCCTTGCTCAGCTTGGGAATCGTCCGGGAAATCATCGGGAGCGGCTCACTCTTTGGCATCGATCTATTCGGAGCGCAGTTCCAGCCCTGGGCCGTGTTCGTGCTCCCGCCCGGTGGCTTCTTTGTCCTGGCCTTCTGGCTGTTCGTCTTCTCCCTGATGCGCAAGCGCAAAGAAACCCGCGCCAAACAAGAGGAGGTGGCCCGTGCAGCCTGATTCACTCACGTTCATTTTCCTGAACGCTTTCGTCATCAACAACTTCGTGCTCGCGATGTTCCTCGGGCTCTGTCCCTTCCTTGGGGTCTCCGGGAAGATCAAGACAGCCGCAAACATGGGACTGGCTGTCGTCTTTGTGATGCTCGTCAGCTCCAGCTCTGCCTATGGCATCAACCTACTCCTCGCGAAGTTCAAGCTCGAGTTTCTGCGCTTGATCTGCTACATCGCTGTCATTGCCTCCGCGGTGCAGCTCGTAGAAATGGCGATCAAAAAATTCAGCCCGGCGCTGTTTCGGGCACTCGGCATCTTTCTACCGCTGATCACGACCAACTGCGCGATTCTTGGCCTAGCCCTGTTCCAAACCAATCGCGAGTACAACTTTCCCCAGAGCCTGGCATTCAGCGTTGGTGCTGGTGCGGGCTTTACCCTGGCGCTTGTGCTGATGGCCGGGCTACGTGAGAAGCTTGAACTGGCCGACGTTCCCGATGTCGTCACCAGCGCCGCCCTTGCGCTCACGCTCGGCGGCCTGCTCTCGCTCGCCTTTATGGGGTTTGCCGGTCTAGGAGGCTAAAATGACCTAGGCCATCTCCATTCTGATTGTCTTCGCCATGCTTGCCGGGTGGGTGCTCGTCCAGCACTTGGGGCGTCGCTTTGCCGCGCGACATCCCGAATTTGGCCCGCCGCGCGAGGAAGGTTCCGGTTGCTGCATGGGGCGCGGCAAGGAAGAACGCCAAGGGCCACAATGTGCCGCGTGTCCCAAACAGCTTTCAGCAAAAGGTCAAACACCAATCGCATCCAATGGAGAGGTATCCAGATGAATCTCAGTGAATACAACACCGACCGTATTTTCACCGCCGATGTCGTAAGCTCCGAACGCATCACCGATGAGGCAACAGCCGAAGTCCGTCACATTGTGCTGCGCATTGTCGACCCTGCCTTCCAGTTTATCGAGGGGCAGAGCATCGCCGTACTCGTCCCCGGTCCCCACCCCTTTGGCAACGACTGCCATATCCGGCTCT
>DMTJ01000309.1 GCA_003477185.1 Lentisphaeria bacterium | reverse complement strand
GGCCACATGGCACTTGCCGATAAACGGCAGCAGGTGGTGCTCGCAGAGAGAGTACAGTTCGATATCGCGTACGAGCACCATTTCATCGGTGTCCGCGGTAAAAATGGCGTTGTTAATCACCTCAGGTAGCGAGAGCGAATAGCCATGCGTGAGATACTTGAATGCCTTCGAAGCGCGGGCGGGCGTATCCACGAGGCCTTCGCGTTCGGGGTCTTCGCCGATCTCGGTAATGATTTGGCGGTATTGGTCTTCCACAGGTTCCTCTTGTGCAGCGGTCAGGAGCGCTGAACCATCAGACAATCGTCTTGATTCAGCAAAACAGTCATTGTTCCGGGGGCGGACTCCGCAAACACATTGCGCGCAAGCCGTCGTCCGCCGTGAAAACAGTCAGACACTAGCAGAACGCCGCCGGATCGCAACACTCGCTCAAATTCCTCCCAGACTTTCGCATACGCCGCCGGCCGGCTCAGGTAGGGGCCACCGATCAGTCCATTGCAGGTGACGACATCGAATGCCACGCGAAACGGGAGACTCAAGGCATCGGCAGCCAGGTAGCTAGCACGCTTGCCGCCCTGCTGCTGCGCCAGCCAGGCTTCGAGCGGTTCACTGGTCAGGCCCACGCAGTCAAAACCCAGCGCGGCCAGCTCCAGCGTTCCTTCTCCGGTCCCGCACCCCACATCCAGCAGCCGCCCGGTCGGCAGCTGGCGGAGCTGTGCGAGTTGCTGTGGGTAGCGCCCAGCCGTGGTCCCGAACCGCTCCGGGGAGACGAGGCGTAACAGCAATTCCTGCCAGGCGTCAAGTCCGACAAATGTCACGCAGCCGCGTAACCGAACGGGCAGCAGCCGCCAGAGCTGATCGATCCCGTCGAAATCGCAGGTGCGCAGGCACTCGGGCAGCCAGCTCGCATCTGGAAGCAGGGCGGAGAGGGCGGGGCCTAGGGACTCGCAGAACTCAGCGACAGGCAAGAAGCGCTCGTATTGCTGCCGCATCTCCGGCGTGAGCTGAAGGTCGCTCGTGTAAAGCGGAACCGGGCAGAATGCCTGGTAAATCGCAGCGTTTCGCTGCCAGCGGCTGTTGTGCGCCGCTGCTCGGTCCCGAAACGCGGCTGAGTCCCGAAATAGCTCGCGGGCCAGCAGCAGCAGCTGGCTCGGGGCAGCGCTCGGTGGCTGGTCGCAGGGAATATTGGGCACGTTGTTTCGCATCTTCATAATGTAGCCTGTCTATCGGTTTCGTGCTTGCCGCATGTGCGCGGTGTGCGACGGTTTGGGCGTCGTATTTTGGTGCGTAATCGCGTGAAACGGAGATCCCTATGAGCGCTCTACAAGACTATCTCGAAAAGGCTGGCAGCGATGCAAATCCGGCCTTCGTTGCTTATCTGGCTAATTTGACCTGTGTGGCCGCGGTTCACCCCGGCATGGCGCGGGCCGTAGTTCAAGAACTGGCAGATCAGCGCGCCTACCTGAAGATGATCGCCTCTGAGAACTACTCCTCGTTCGCCACGCAGCTGGCCATGGGGAATTTGCTGACCGACAAGTATGCCGAGGGCTTCCCCCATCACCGTTTCTATGCGGGCTGCGACAATGTGGACGGTATCGAAGCCACCGCGGTGGAGCTGGCTAAGTCGCTGTTTGGCGCGGACCATGCCTACGTGCAACCACACTCTGGTGCGGACGCCAACTTGTGTGCGTATTGGGCAATTCTTTCCCATCGCGTCATGGTTCCACGCCTGGAAGAAGCTGGCGTCAAAGACCCCAGCAAAGTGTCTCGCGAAGACTGGGATGTGCTCCGGGCCGAGCTGGGCAACCAGAAGTTGGTCGGCATGAATTACTACTCGGGCGGGCATCTGACGCACGGCTATCGCCATAACGTGTCGGCGCGGATGTTCGACGCGATTTCGTATGACGTCAGCGAGGAGACTCAGCGCATAGACTACGAAGCACTGCGTGCCCTAGTCCAACACGAGCGGCCCCTGATTCTGCTGGCGGGTTATAGCGCCTATCCCCGTGAGATCAACTTCCGGATTCTCCGCGAGATTGCCGACGAAGTTGGCGCGACCTTCATGGTCGACATGGCGCATTTTGCGGGCCTCGTCGCGGGCAAGGTCTTCACCGGGGACTTTGACCCGGTTGCCCACGCCGATGTGGTGACGACGACCACCCACAAGACCCTCCGCGGACCGCGTGGTGGCATGGTCCTCTGTCGTCAGGAATACGCAGAGTGGGTGGACAAGGGCTGTCCGCTGGTTCTGGGTGGGCCGTTGCCGCATGTAATGGCTGCCAAAGCCGTGGCCTTCAAGGAAGCCAGCGAGCCAGCGTTCCGCGCCTATGCCGCGAGCATCGTCGAGAACGCTCGCGCCCTCGCCTCTACTCTCCAAGCCAAAGGGAGGACGCTCACGACCGACGGTACGGACAACCACCTTATGGTCGCAGATGTCCGCGGCTTCGGACTGACTGGACGCCAGGGCGAATCAGCGCTCCGGGCTGCCGGCATCACGCTGAACCGAAATTCAATTCCCTTCGATCCTAACGGCGCCTGGTACACGAGCGGCCTGCGGCTCGGAACGCCAGCGCTGACTACCTTGGGAATGGGCGTGGCAGAGATGGAAGAGATCGGCGACATCGTCTATACAGTGCTCTCCAATACCAAGCCGACCCAAGTAGTCAAGGGCGCGCGGGCGGGGCAACCCTCGCTGGCCAAATTCGTGACCGATGAAGCAGCTCTGGCCAATGCTCAGGCCCGCGTCAGCGCGCTCCTTGAGCGGTTCCCGCTATATCCTGAGCTGGACATGGAGATCCTGAGCAAGATCTAGACGTTCAGTAGGCTCAGTACGACGGGGCTCTGTACCCGTCAGCCGCAGCAAGAGAGACGAGCGTGGAGGCTCGTCCTACGACCCCAATCGCCAAACGCCAGTTGAGGTAATTTTCATGCGTCTTTATTCTGAGGAGCTTGACACGATCGCAACTCGACTGCTGAACGCGTTTGACACGTGAGTAAACCCGGCGAACGGCATCACAGCAAAGTCAATCACCCCATTGTCGAGCGCACCTGCGCAGGCAATGGGGGGCAGGCCCAAGCCTTGCTGCGCCAGGCGCTCGCGAAGCATCTGCGTACGCAGAATCGCAGAACCAGACTAGGCCCCCGCAGCCAGGCGAATTGTGGTGCCAATGGCCGCGGCCGGTTGCTCAATCGGTTGGGCAGGCTCGACAGTCGCCTCGTCAATGGGAAGCGGCGAGACGACCTCAGCGACCACCGCCGCCCCGGGCTTCAGTGTCAGCAAAAACGCGGTAATGGCAAAAGTGACGACAAACGCCACCCCGCACACAAATGCCAGCAGCAGATAGCGTAATCTAGGCATAGGTCACGCAGTCCGCGTCAGCGCCGCACTAG
>DMTJ01000142.1 GCA_003477185.1 Lentisphaeria bacterium | reverse complement strand
GCTGGGATCTGTTCGACAAGCTACTGGACGAAACCCACGTGGTGGGTACACCGGGTAGTGGATTTGGCACTGCTGGCGAGGGCTTCTTTCGCCTGAGTTCGTTCAATACGAGGGCCAATGTCGAGGAAGCCATGAGGCGACTTCGCGAGAACCTGAGCCTGACTGAGTTGGCCTGATCCATGGCGGTCCTGCTCCTCGCGCAAGATGCATACGACCGGACGCAGATTAAATCTGCCCTGAGCGACGCTCTGGCGCAGTGGGGCGGGATCGAGCAGCTTCTGGCTGGAAAACAGCGAATCGTTCTGAAGCCTAACTTTGTAGTTCCCGAAGTGGCCGAGCATGCTGCGACGACCCATCCTGAATTTTACCTGGCAGTTGCCGAGCTTTTACTCGACCACGGGAAGCAGGTGACGATCGGCGAATCGCCTGCTTTCGGCAGTGCCGAGCAGGCGGTGACCATGCACGGCGCTCGGGAAGAGTGCCAGCGCCTCGGAGTTCAGGTGATGACCTTTCGGCAGGCGGCTGAGATTACTGGTGTGGCTGGCAGCAGCAGCTATCGCTCGCTGACGATTGCAGCTGAGCTTGCTGATTTCGACGCCATGATCAATCTTCCCAAGCTCAAAGTGCATCAGCAGTTCGTCTTTACCGCTGCGACCAAAAACTTGTATGGGTGTGTGACCGGAAAACGCAAGTTTGTGCGGCACAATCTCTGCCGTAACGATCCAACCATGTTTGCGCGGATGCTGCTACAGAACGCGGCAGCAGCGGCGCCAGTCCTGAATATAGGGGATGGCATCGTCGCGATGCATGTCAAGGGCCCGCGCGGCGGCAAACCATTCCCGTTGCAACGCATTGTGGTCAGTGACTGCTATCTCGAACACGACTGGGTTGCTGCGCGGTTGATTGGCCTGAAGGCAGCCGAAACTCCGCTGTTTGCCGCGCTGTCGGTTGCCGAGCGGAGGCAGCTGGCAGATAATTGTCAGGAAACTCTGGCTGATCCTCTTGCTGCGCCCGCCAAGGGCTTTCGTCAGAGCTACCGGGTGCCAATCAGCTTTGCGCCGCATCAATTTGCGCGCACTCTGTGGCGAAGCTGCCTCTTCCGGCTGCGGGAACTGCGGCGTCAGGCAGGCGAAACATCTTGACAGCGTAGGTGAAGGTCGGTACAGTACTCATTCAAACTAATATAGAGCCATGATTCCACCAGGAGAGTAGCCGGATGGCCTTATTCAATCGCCTGCTAAGCGTATTTATTCTTATCGCCGCCGTTGTCGCGGTCGTATACAGCTACAAGCTAGACCAAAAGCGCGACGCTTTGGTTCAGCACAGCGAAGACCTGGCTGCAGCCCTTCGGGCTACGGCTGAGGAGCTGTCCGTAGGCAGTGGAACTACCGAGCAAACCGAATTGAGCGAGGCCAAGATTGGTTGGCGTGCGTACAGTGAAGGATTCAATGTTGGCACCGGTGACAATCCGACCTTCAAGACTACCGTTGGTAAGGCCGCAGACCAGGCCAAGAGGATTCGCGATCAGCGCGATGCACTGGGAGTAGCTTTGAAGGAAGTCGGCCAGATCTTCGACAAGGAAGTCGACCTAGCGCAGCTCACGAATATTGCTGAGTTCGAGGCAGCAGCCGCAGAGATTCGCAATGAAGTGGAGGCGAGCCGTCGTCGTGAGAATGACATAGCTGGCCAGTTTGAGAAGCTCGCGTTGGACGTGGGCTTTGATCAACTCGACAAGGACGCACTGATGAGCCAGCAGCGCTACCAGGAAGCCGTCGGCGATTTCTCCGACCACGTGCGGACGACCAATCAACGTGCAGATGGCTATGTCAGCGCCATCAAGGATATCACCACTAAAATCGACCAGTTCGACTTCCAAATGAACATCGATATGCTGGATAATCCAGAGCAATACGAGCACGAGCTCACCGCATTGCGCGAGGACTACGCCAGTCTTAACGAGCAGCTTCAGGAGTTCGATCGTACGCAGACTGAGCTGGCAGAGAAAGAGCGCGAATTCAATGACCTGACTATCCGCAACAGCGAGTTATCCGACAACGTCGCCCAGCTAGAAACCCAAGTCTCTACCCTGACAGCAGTTAACGGCGTGCTTGAGCAAAGGCTGCAAGAGTGTACGCAGGGCCCAGATCGCGACGAAAAAGAGAATCCCCTTGATGGTACGATGATTCTTGGCGGAAAAGTGACGAGTGTGAATTACGAGTGGAACTACGTGATTATCGATATCGGTGCTCGTGATCTTCTGACCCCTTCCGTGGAATTCAAGGTGGCCCGTGGTACGGAGTTTATTTGCAATGTGAAGGTGAGCCGCGTCTACGAGGACTACGCGGTTGCCGAAGTTCTACCCGAGTTGATCAACGGAAAGATTCTGGAGGGTGATCGTGTTATCCTCTAGCATCACCCTCGCGCTTAACGCGCTCTGCCTCATCGCACTGGGCGCGCTGTTGTACTTCCAATTTCGGGAAGGCGCCGTGATCGAAGTTTCGCCCATGGATATTCTCGGCAAGTGAAACGTCTCGCCCTGTTATTTATTTTCGCCCTAGTAGCAGTCGGTTGCAGCTTCGTAGACCATGAACGCGTGCATAGCGATTCCGATGATAACCTCCCGTGGAACTCGCGTGCGGGATGGGAAGGAAGCGGCATAGGCGTCCCCTACTAACGCCCTTGTCGGGCCAGTTGGGCCCTTGACGTGTTCCCGTTTTAGGCCGATCACTGCGTGGTTCTCGACCCGTGAATTTCATGATTGCGGCATATGCGCCGACCGGTATCTTACCCGCTTCGCATTTTCATTCCCAAGTTGTCTCAGGAATATCCATAGAATGATTATTAATCACCTGAACAGGTTTCTGGCCAAACACGGCAAGGTTACGTTCACGTTTATTGGCGTTGTGATGATCGTCCCCTTTGTTTTCGCTTTCGGGCCCGGTGGGTTCGGTAGCGGAGGGCAACGTCAGCGTGGAGCCGTGATCGGGGAGATCGACGGGGCCAAGGTACTTGACGTCGATTTCACCGAGCAGCGTACGGCGTACATCATGCGGGCTCGTATCGATGGGGCCGCGCCAGTGGACACTGTTGAGGCTGGCGCAATCAGTCGCCTACAGGCTCAAAAAATCATCAATAGGCAAAAGCTGGACCATATCCCGACCGACGAACTGCTGCAGCATGTTCACAACATGAGTCTGTTCCAGAAGCGTGAGGAAGGTCAGGCCACTGGTGCGTTTGACCAGGCCCAGTACGAAACGATCATGAAGTCCCTGCAAAAGCAAGGGATCAATCGTGGTGCCTTCCAGGAGTTGATGGAAGCCAATCTGGCGATTGCACGCTTGGAGCGTGGTGCGGCCGAGGCGGGAGTGATTTCCGACGCAGAAGCTCGTTTGCGCTTTCTGAATACCTTCACCAAGACAAAAGCGCACACCTTGACGCTCCGGGCAGCTGACTTCAGCGAAGATCTGGAGATCACCGATGAAGCGGCCGAGGCGTACTTTACGGACAACGCGGATCAGTACATGGTCCCTGAGCAATTTCAGCTGAAAGTGATCCGCTTCTCGACCGATGTTGCTGACGTTAGTGATGACGAGATTGAGGCCCATTTCGCGGCGAATGAAGCAGATCGTGAGCACCTCGAACTGCGTCATCTGGCGGTTGGTAAGCTCGGTATTGAGTCTGCACCGGAAGGCGGGGAGCCTGAGACCGTGCGGAAGCAGCGCGCGATGCGAAACAGCCAGAACCAGACCCAGAACGATATCAACAAAAAGAAGCTTGAAGCTGCCCTGAAAGAGCTCGAAGCTGGCAAGACCTTCGAAGAAGTGGCTGGGGAGCTGAATGCTGACTACACGAAAAACAACGGTGGTTCGCTTGGCTGGGTCGATGTCGACGGTGACGGCGGCCTGCAAGAGCGGTTTGGCGTAGCTGCGGCGACTGCCGTTCTAGCCTTGGGCGAAATTGGCGCCCGCACAAATATCGTTGCTGGCGAGAGCTACTTCCAAGTCTTTGAACTAGTGAGCCCAAAAAAGAAGAAGGAACTGGACGACACTCTGAAGTCCCGGATTCGGGGCAAGCTGCTGAATGAGAAGCAGGAAGCCCAGGCCCGGGAACTCTATGGCGACGGCAGCAACTACCCGCAGGTTCGCCTCGCGCACATCCAACTCAACGTAGTAGATCCTGCCCAGGAGGCCAGTGTTCGCCAGCGTCTAGTCACGATGCGCGAAGATATTGTCAAGTTTGAGACACTGAACGCAGAGCTGCGCGCTCTGACGCCGCCGGTTGCTGATGCTAGCGAAGAAGACAAAGCGGCGCACACTGCAG
>DMTJ01000485.1 GCA_003477185.1 Lentisphaeria bacterium | reverse complement strand
GGTCGAAGGGGAACTGACTGCGGTGCCGCACCTCGTCCACAGGCGTTGTGCGCACCCAAAGGACACGGTCGGCTAGGCGCTTGGCCAACGGAAAAATCTTCTCCAGATTCGCCTGATAGTGTCGCAGCGAAACCTGATTCTTTCCGCTCTCGCGGTCACATTTCAAGTCATGCAGCCCGCAGTTTAGTGCTAGGATGCTTGCTGAGAAGTCTCCGGTCTCATGCAAAGCTTGCAAATATTGCAGAAGACGAAAACTGTCGCCACCGTTCGGTCCGGCTGGGTGGCCTGCATCGTGCAAGGCTGCTTCCATCCCGGTCTTGCGAGCATAGCGAATCGTGGGAGCAATCATTTGCTCCAAATACGTCCCATAGCCGATCGAGATGCTGTCGCCGACCACAAAGAGAAGCGGTTTATTAGTGGTCATTGCGGGTCCTGATTGTCGCTGAATAAAAGCTGGGTAAGGTACACGACTACCTCCAACAAAGCGAGTTACGAACAACTGCTATATGCCTAGAAGAGAAAAACGAGCCAGCAGAAAGGACGCAGCCTTGACGCCGCACCGGACATCACTCGTAGCGCTCTGTTGCCTTTTCGCCCTGACGGTTTTGGTGTACGGCAGTATTTGGCAGGCAGAGTTTGTCAGCTTCGATGACCCACAACTGATACTCGAGAACCCGCAGTTACGGGATCTTTCTCCAGCTGGTCTCGTTGCCATCTTCACGCCGCGTCCCGGCGCATCGTATCAGCCGTTGCGTGTCCTTAGCTACGGGATCGACTGGAAACTCTTCGGCACATCGGCAACTGGCTACCACGCGCATAACCTCCTTCTTCATCTGCTGGCAGCGTGCTGTTTCTTCTTGTTTCTGCAGCAGTTGCTCGCGGATCGTGACCGGGAAATGCGGGTGACTATCGGACTCTTCGCGACCGCCCTGTTTCTCCTGCACCCGGTCCAGGTGGAATCCGTCGCCTGGGCTTCCTCTCGGAAATATGGCCTGCTCGTCGTTTGCGTCCTCGGCTCCTGCTACTGCCTGCTGCGCTGGGTTCGGAGCAAACACTGGCCGTGGTATGTAGCGTCACTTGCATTGGCCATCGCGTCCGCGGGTGCCAGCCCGTTCGGGACCACGATGGTCGCTGTGGTCTGGGCAATACTTGCCATGCAGCCTGGTCTATCATGGCGCAAGACATTCTTGGGCGCCCTCCCCTTCTCGATCTGTATGGTCGCTGCTCTGCCCCTGTTCATGACATCCGAAGCCACAGCGGCAGATCAGGACCTGTCGGTGATCAAAGGGAGCAGTGTAACGAATTGCGGGCTGGGGCTACGTACCTTTGCCATGCTTGGGACCTACGTGCGAAGCCTGGGGATGCCGGCCTGGCTGAATGCGCGCTATGTTGATGTGGTCCAGATCTCGTGGACATTCCCCTTGCTCTGGCTGGGCGCAGTCGCGGCCTGCGGACTTATAGCGCTCACCATCGTCTGCTGGCGAAAGGGGGAGCGCCTTCCGGCTTTCTGCCTCTTCTGGATCACCGCCACTGGCGCGCCTGTTTCGGGGCTGGTGCCAATCTCTACCCTGGTCGCTGATCGCTACGTCTATCTTCCTGGAGTCGGTGTCTGGCTCCTGGTCGGTTATGGCTTGGCGCGGGCGGTAAGGCCGCCAACCAGCCGGCTCATCGTCCTAGCTCTCCTAGCCTGTATCCTTGCAGTGCCGACTCGTAGTCGAACGCAGGTCTGGCAGAACAGTATCGCCCTCTGGGAAGACTGCGTGCGTAAGGATGCCCGCAATCACCGCGCCCATTCCAGCCTGGCTACGGAGTACGGCAGCATCGGCAGAACAGAGCTGGCACTGGAGCATTTCCAAAAAGCGATCCAACTCAATGACCACGATGCGTTCTCCTACTACAACCTTGGACTGTTGCTGGCCCAATTGGGAAGAGATGCAGAGGCACAGCTGCAATTCTCACATGCCCTCAAGCTCAAGCCCAACCACTCTGACGTGCTGAATAACCTCGGCGTGACTCACCTGCGCCTGGGCCAGCTGGACCAAGCCAGGCAGCTCTTCCTGCGTGCCACAGAACAGGAGGCCCAACTCGCCCTGCCCCACATCCACCTTGGCGGAATCCTCGCCACCAAGGGTGACTTCACCGGCGCAGCTGCCCACTACCAAACTGCGCTCTCGCTCGAACCCGGATCACTCAAGGCACTTGATGGCGTTGCCCGGCTCGCCCAGACGCAAGGGAACCATGAAGATGCCATCGAGCCGTTGCGCAGCATTCTACGAGAACGCCCGAACCATGCGCCAGCTCACAACTCGCTAGGGAACGTACTCATGCAACTTGGCCGCTACCGCGAAGCGGCCGAGTGTTACCAAGCTGCGGCCACGCTCCGGCCCGATCTTGCCGGGCTGCGCCAGAACCTGGAGAAAGCCCGGGCCATGGCAGAATCGCCAGGACCCGACACGAATATCCAATTGCCAAATTAAAAAGATCAAGACTGTGGCGCACGCACTCCACAGCAACCCACGTTTTCCATTCGCAAGTTCCGGAATACGTAACCGACCGTCTTAATTTGATGCTTGGACATTCAGTCTTGATCAGACTGGGAGATCCGTAGGTTGCCGCCCAGCAGGTAGGACCACGTGAAAGATGGCCCCCCCACCATCCCCGTTTGACTCCACGTAGATTCGCCCATTATGCCGGTCCACGATTCGGCGGCAGACAGCCAGGCCAATTCCCGTTCCATCATAGTCTTCAGCCGCATGCAAGCGTTGGAACACGGCAAAAATTCGAGTCGCGTGCGCATCGGCAATGCCAATGCCGTTGTCCCGGACTTGGATATCCCAGTCGTCACCGCAGGCCGTCGCCGTGATGTGTACGCGGGGCTTACGCTCATCACGAAACTTGATGCCGTTGCCGATCAAGTTCTGGAACAACTGGACAAGCTGCGTTCGATCTCCATAAATCTCCGGCAACTCGCCAGTCGTCACCTCTGCGCCAGCCTCCGCGATCGCCGTCTGCAAATTCGCGACGGCATGGTCGATCACCTCAGCGCACTTCAACTGGCGGCAGGCGTGTGTTGCCGTCGAAAGTTTTGAATATTCAAGCAAGTCTCGAATCAGCGTCTGCATGCGCGCAGCGCCGTCCACCGCAAAGTGTAGGTATTCGCGGCAGCGGTCATCAAGCTGATCGCTGGCGCGACGCTCCAACAATTGCAGGAAGCTCTTAATCGTCCGCGTCGGCTCGCTAAGGTCATGGCTCGCGATCGACGCATATTCCTCCAACTCCCGGTTCGACTGCTTCAACGCCCGGTGCGACGTCTGCAGTCGCGAAGTCATTTCGTCAAAGCTCGCAGCCAGCTCGCCGAACTCGTCTGGGCTGACCATATCCACCCTGTGATCCAAGTCGCCATCGGCAACCACCCGCATGCCACGATGTAGCGCTTCCAACCGAATCACCACCGTGTTTCTCAGCCACAGCGCGCTCCAGGCAATCACGCCCACCAGCGCCGCCACGGACAGCAACATCAGCATAATGAAACGCCGCGTTACCTGCAGTTGACGGCGACTCTCGATCGTGGATAGCGTAAGCGCATTCCGCACTAGGTTCTCGCTGTCAGTCAGGAAGTAAATGACTAATGTCCTGCGTTCAAATTCCTGACCGCGACTCTGCTCACTAAAGACCCCCAGCGCCATCAGTTCATCAAACAAGATCGACAGTTGATTCAGAGCCTCGACTGCGTTATCCAGCACCTGCTGTTCATAGCGACTCCTGGGGCCGTAGCTTTTTAGCAGCCGCTCCAGATCGCCTGATGTCTGCGTCCAT
>DMTJ01000116.1 GCA_003477185.1 Lentisphaeria bacterium | reverse complement strand
CAAGTCCACACCCGCAGACCATCGAAGTAAACGGGAAGAAAACTGACGTGAACGAGGGGCTGACCTGGGTGGTTCTTCAGCTGCCACTCGCAACGGATCACACCTATCGTTGGACGGTCGAGGCTGCGCAGAATGTCTCGCTGATCATTGATCTTCAACGGCAATATGCTCGCTCGCTGCACGCAGCCGAGCCGCTCCCCGGCGAGCTCGTCACCACGCTCAAGATCCCCAAGGAAAGCGCCCAATGAAGAGAAATATTCTGCCGAGTGGCGTGACCTCGTTATGCGGTCGATCCGGCGATCCCTGGCCCCCACATCCCCAAAGGCATAGAGCTGGATAGCTGGAATTGCACCACCTTCGTAAGCTTGGTCGCGTTCTCCTTTTTGAAGACGCGGGTGAAGGGCGTGCCGATCCCCTGCATCGTGATTTCGAAGAGATAAACCTTCGCTTTTCTGTGCGTGCGAAGGGGCCGGATGGCTGGTGGCGCGGTGTCGTCTTCATCAAGGAAGTTGTCTCGCGCCTCGCCATTGCTTCCGCGGCGCGCTGGCTCCACAATGAGAATAACTTCGCTTGCCCAACAGGATACGAACGAGCGGAAAAACAACGGTGTGCGTAGCCTTGAATACGGCTGGCAGTATCGCGGCGACTGGTTGTTAATTGGTGCCCAGTGTTCGGGAGAGGCTGCGTTTTTCGATACTTGCTCCGAGGAGAAATTCATCGCCGAGCACTACAGGGGGTACTCAATACAACGCGATGGTGGCACGGTTGAGTACCACGTCGAACATCCCCAGTGGAGGGTTTGGCCTGCCTCAAGTTATCTGGCCGAGGAAGACCTCAGCAGTTTCTATGATCGAGTTTCCTGCCTTCCTTAACAGCGCGCCCACGTCGGCTTTTGTCGCCGACGGATCGCCGGCGATGCTACGGAAGAGAGGGCGCTTTGCGCCGTCGCTCAAGTAGCTGACCGAGTTTTGACTCAGGTCTACCAAATTACTCATGATTTTGGCCAAATTCGGCATGGATGCACGGTTTACAATGCTCAACTTTCTTTGTATTGGTATGTGCCGCACTATTTAGAAGGATGCCACAATGGATATAGATTCAAAAATAGGTCCCAGTATCGACGGCACCTACCTCACCGAACTTCCGGGGGCATTTGGAGAGTTGAGACGCTCAGACGATGTTCAAGACGATGTGGACGCGCTACGTGAGCGTATGGTGGGTGATGGCTATCTTTACCTCCCCGGCTTGCTCGACACGACGCGAGTGGCCGCTGCTCGTGATGCCATGTTGGAGCAACTTGATCGGCTCGGGTGCCTCGATCCTGCCGCCCGTCGCGTAGAAGGGCAGGTCCGCTCCGGCAAGCCAGCAGTCAATACTGTGGCGATCGCCAATGGCGTGCCGGAAGTATTCCAACTGCTGTACGAAGCAGAGATGATGAGCTTTTGGGCGCGGTTTCTGGGCGATTCGGTCCGCCATTTCGACTTTACCTGGTTCCGGAATGGTACCGCAGGGCGGAACACGCCACCACACTGCGATACCGTGTATATGGGCCGTGGCACACCGGATCTCTATACGACGTGGACGCCGCTAATGGATGTGCCTTACGAGCTGGGTGGCTTGATGATTCTGGAGAACTCTCACACTCGGGAGGACCTGCTGGCAGACTACTGGACCAATGATGTGGACACCTACTGTGAGACGAAGCCCACCGCAGCTGAAAACGCAGCGAACCTGCCGGCTTGGCGCGCCGACAAAAGCGCAGGTATCTTCGATCCTGACACAATCAAGCTTCAGTCTCGATTCAAGCAGCGCTGGTTGAGCACCGAGTTTCAGGCCGGGGATATCCTAACGTTTGGCATGCATACCTTGCACGCCTCGGCCGACAACCATACCAGCCGCTTTAGGCTTTCAACCGATTCAAGGTACCAGCTTGCCTCGGAGCCTGCAGACGAGCGCTGGATTGGCGCTGCCCCTGTAGGACACGGGGCCAATGCCAAGAAAGGCATGATTTGCTGAACCGATGGCACATCTTCTCAATTGAGGAATGGCAATAAAGACTTTACGCCGGGATGATAGCCTGCATCGTGAGTTCTGCTGATGTTCTCACCTTGAGTAGGTCTGCGATGTGCTCCTCGCTTCGCTTTCCGTCATCCGCTAGCTTCCTTCGGTATTTGATGAGCTTTATGGCTCTTGCTGGACTTCCTTGGCGGGGCTGGAGTTGCCTGAACGATAGCCATACTGCGAGCGACCAAGCAGATCGGGATGGCGGTTGAAGCAAGATTCGCATCGGGGCGACGCTGGGGTGTTGGGCCGTTTATGGCGTTGGATGGGGGCACGAATGTTACAATCCAAGGCGGTGTCTCGGTGTTCGACTCGTCGCTGTGGGCCGAACGTGGATTGTGCAGTGTCTGCGGCAGCCGCCTTTTCTATCGCCTTAAGGCCACGCAGCAGCACATTGTTGCCGCCGGCATCTTTGGCGAGCAAGAGAAGTTTGTGTTTGACCACCAGGTATTTATCGGCGAAAAGCCAAACTCTACTGTTTTTCGGCTGAAACCAAGGATCTGGCGGGGTTCGAACTTTTTGCGATGTTCGCAGGCAACGGGGGGCAACTTGCTTTCAACGGCGCTGCGTCATGGTGAAGCGGCGCCGAAAACTGGCAACGAACAGTGGTCCGAAGTAGAGGCGGAGAAGGCAGGCGAGGAGGCGCGGGCTGGATTGAGGGCGCCCCAGGCGCATGTTCCAGACTGCCTGACGGCGGATGCGATCGGCGAAGCGGAGGGTGGTTTGCTGCCATTCGGGGAGGTTGCCGGGAGTGAAGTCGTTGAGAAGCTTATGGGCCCGGAGCCAGCCCAGATTCATGCCTTGGCCGCCGATGGGACTAACTACATGGGCAGCATCGCCGAGGAGAATGACTCGGTTTTGATAGAGCGTGTCGGCGGAGCAGCCGTGGACGCGGAAGAACGAGGCTTCGCCATCCGCTGTTCCCAGATCGGTGTGGCCGGTTCGCTGGGCGACAGCAGCACGCAGCTCCTGGCATCCTGCTTGGGGACATGGCGCTTGCTGGCGGACTACCCAACGCCGCAGGCCAGCGGGCAGCGGGAACGACTCTACCAGGCCGTCCGTGCCGAGGTGAATGGCGGCAGCTGCGCCGGCGGGCGTCTGGTCTTGGAAGTCGCCCATGAGATAGGTGTCGGGG
>DMTJ01000351.1 GCA_003477185.1 Lentisphaeria bacterium | reverse complement strand
GTTCGCACCAATGCCGACACGCCAGAAGATGCGCAGATCGCGCGTGACTTTGGTGCTGAAGGCATCGGCCTATTCCGTACCGAGCACATGTTCTACGGTGAGGGTGCAGACGACGCGTTGTTCAGCCTCCGCCAGATCATCATGGCTGCTGACGACGCATCGCGCCAAAAGGGAATCGACGCCCTGGCAGTCTTCGTCAAGCGTGACGTCAAGTCCACGATGGCAGCCATGGCACCATACCCCGTGACCTTTCGCCTGCTCGATCCGCCACTGCATGAGTTCATCCCCCACACTGCTGACGGCCAGGCACGCCTGGGCGAAGCACTCGGGATCAGCGCAGAAGACGTCGCCAAGCGTGGCGCAGATCTGCATGAAGTGAACCCAATGATGGGCCATCGCGGCGTGCGTCTGGGCATCACCTACCCAGCCATCTCCGAGATGCAGATTCGTGCCATCCTCGAAGCTGCTGCAGAGCTGCAGAACGAAGGCACCGATGCTAAGCCTGAGATCATGGTCCCTGTGACTTGTGACGTCACCGAGCTGACCGCTACCAAAGATATCTACGACCGCGTCATTGCAGACGTGCGCGCAAATATCCGCGAAGGCATCACTTGCCCCTACGGCACCATGATCGAGATCCCACGCGCGGCCTTGCTTGCAGACCGCATGGCAGAAGTTGCTGAGTTCTTCTCCTTCGGCACCAACGACCTGACGCAGATGACCTTCGGCTTCAGCCGTGATGACATCGGCGGCTTCCTGCAAGACTACCTCGACCAAGGTATCCTCGCAGCAGATCCGTTCCAGACCATTGATCAAGAGGGCGTTGGCCAGTTGATCAAGACCTGTGTGGAGCGGGGTCGTAAGACCAACAGCGACCTCAAGATCGGTATCTGTGGTGAACAGGGCGGTGACCCAGCTTCTGTGGACTTCTGTTTCCACAGCGGCCTGAACTACGTCAGCTGCTCGCCATATCGCGTACCAGTTGCACGTCTGGCCGCAGCACAGTCAGCGATCGCCGCGGAATAAGCGGAGATTGGCTCCTAGCTGGAGTCGGGCGCCTGCGCCCGGCTTCAGCTGGTGCTGACTGCCACTTATGGTGGCACCCACATCATAAATGCCTGAAACCGCTGAGCTTCTGCTTGATGCTCGCGCTGAACTTGGCGAGGGCCCCATTTGGGATCCCGTCGTCCAGCGTCTGTATTGGGTGGATATTCTCGGTTGCCGCGTTCATGTCCATACGCCAAGCACGGGCGAAGACCGCGTCATTCAGCTCTCCGAAATGCCCGGCGCCGTGGCGCCGCGTGCCAGTAGCGTGCTCATCCTCGCCCAACACAGCGGATTCGCCACACTCGACCTCGACGACGAGACCGTTATCCCCATCGCCGATCCCGAGGCAGACCTACCCGGGAATCGCTTTAACGATGGCAAATGCGATCCATCAGGCCGTTTCTGGGCTGGCACCCTTTCGCTCCCACAGAAAGAGCCCTTAGGCGCGCTGTATCGCCTCGATACCGATCAATCGGTGACCAAAGTCGAAACCGACATCACCGTCTCAAACGGTCTCACTTGGACCGCAGACCGCAGCACCATGTACTATATCGACACGCCCACACGCGTCGTCTCCCGCTATGACTACGATGATCCAACTGGGTCCATCAGCAATCGTAGCACAGCCATCGATTTACGTGACACAGAAGGCTTCCCGGACGGCATGACCATTGATGCCGAAGGGATGCTCTGGGTCGCATTTTGGGGCGGTTGGGCAATCAACCGCTACAATCCTCAAACTGGTGACCAGATCGGCCGTATTCACGTGCCGGCGCGCCAAGTAACTTCCTGCGCCTTTGGCGGTCCAGAACTCGACACCCTCTACATCACCACAGCACGCCAAGGCTGTGAAGGCGACACCAGTCAGCCTCACGCTGGCAGCCTATTTGTGGTGAAACCCGGAGTAGTCGGCCTTCCGGCGCCCGCCTTCGCAGGCTAACTCGTGCCAAACGGCACAAACATTGGAGAATTCCATGAATCATGAATGCGTAACACTCGGGCTCACGTCGAGCTTTGGCTTTGGCGACCGCATCGGAGTCGCCACGCCTGGCCACGTCGAGGCGATGCTTCGCTCCGGCGCCGGCATCGACCCCATCTTCCCACAGCAGTCCATCCGTGAGATGACTCGCACCCAGCGCACCGCCCCACAAGTCATGGCCGAAGCGATCGAAGGGATGCATACAGCTGGCTGGGACGGCCCCTGTGGCGCCGATGCAGATCACCTCAAGACCCGTGAAGACGTCGACGTCACGCTCAACGCTGGCTTCACCTTCTTCACCATCGATCCCTCAGACTTTGTCGATGACAACGCGGACAACTACGACGAGGAGGCCCTTCGTGCGGCCTTTGCAGAAGTTCGCGACGAGATCGAATGGTTCGACCGCTACAGCGGCAAAGCCACTCTGCTCAAAACCACCACCCGCGTCGACTTGACTGAAGAAGCCTGCATGCGCGCAGCCGTTAAATATGGCCGCGCTCTCAACCACGCCCTCGCCTTGGGCGACTACGTCAAAGAGCAGGCCACAAAGCTGGATCGCGAATATGAGATCGAGCTCAGCGTGGACGAAACCGACCAGCCCACCACCCTGGCAGAGCACTACATCATCGCCGATCAGATTCGCCAGCATGGGCTCAAGATGGTCAGCCTCGCTCCCCGCTTCATTGGTGAACTCGAGAAGGGCGTGGACTACAAGGGCGACCTGGATGCCCTGAACGCGTCCATGCGCGATCACAATGCCATCGCCGAACTGCTCGGCCCCTACAAGCTCAGCCTGCACTCCGGTTCGGACAAGCTGTCCATGTACGAGATTCTCGCTCGGAACACGCACGGCCGCTTCCACGTCAAGACCGCTGG
>DMTJ01000201.1 GCA_003477185.1 Lentisphaeria bacterium | reverse complement strand
TGTTGGAAAACGATGCAGAGATTGCTCGGCTCATTCGTGCGAAAGCCGGTGGGATTGCTGAATAGGCCGGAGGGCAGATGCTGCGCGCTGCAGTCGAATCCTTCGTTGATCCAGCCGTGTATTACAATCGCCGCGAGAAAAAGGGATCCGAGGCCGAGTTAGGCTATTTCCTGGCACATGGCTCGCGCGTCGTTCCGCTCGAGGTAACGGCAGGTGCGACCGGCAGCCTGAAGGCATTGCACCATTTCATGCATCGTCGACAATTGCTACTGGCGGTACGAATCAACGCCGATCCCATTTCTGTTACCCCCGTCGAGATGCGCCTCAATGGCGGCGATATGGCTCGGTATACGCTGCTCTCAATTCCATTCTATCTCACCGGGCAAGTCAGGCACCTGCTGCCTGAGCTCTAACGCGACCTTGACCCGGCCGAATTTTCTCCAAGAGCCTACTGATACACGAACCAGGCTGTAGCAGTCACGTCTTTGTCGGCGGTCACGCGTACCCAATGGGCCGCGTAGCCTTCTGGGAATTTGTGGGTCAGCGTTCTGCCAGCTTCGACCTGAAAGGTCTGGTACGTGTGGAAACCAGTCCAATGGTCGATGTCCACCGCAACGGTAATGGCACAGTCCTGATTCGCACTCAGTTCCAGGGTCTTCTGGTCGTACCCGGTCATCAGATAAGGATCGGAAGGAACGCCAGCCGTGACCGCGGTATCCTTCCAGGGTCCGCCGACGCCGACTGGCTTACCCAACTTCCACAGATCGTCGATGCCTCCCAACCAAAGGGATGTGCCGCCGTCTGCAGATTTGTAGACATGGTTGGACTCTTGCGCATCCGCCTTTAGCCCTGCCAGAACCAGCAGGCCATTCCAGGTAGTGAAGTCGCTGATCTGTTTGTTGTGCGAGCAGACAGGGCGCATCTTGGTGTACAGAGCGGGCTGCCCCACGATCCAGAATGGAACTTCGTAGAATGTGCCGTGAATGTTGGCCATCATCCGCTCGGACTCGATTTCCCGGTGCATACGCGGATGCCCAAACTCGAACGGCCGATCGTAGCGATCTGACCCTTTGGGCAGGCGCAGCACGGTGCGATTGCCCTTCTTGCCGACAATGGCCCGGTTTTCGTGGCTGATCAGGATCACAGAGGCGTCGTCCACCTCGAACTCTGGCCGAACCGTCAGCTTCTTCTTCAGGCCTGCGTCAGCGTGAGTTGCCTGAAAGTCGAAGCCAAACTTGGTAAAGTCATACCACGAATCGCCATTGATCACACGCAGGTGGCGATTGCGTTTCGCAGGGAACAGCAGAGCACTGGTCACCGTTTGATCGTCGAGCTCGGCGACAGCCTGAAATAGCTCGGCACCGGCAGCAGCATTTTGGTAGGTGTCGTCCGTAAGGTGGAACGAGACGGTAGCGTTGCAATCCCGGTTTGCCGTGACCCGAATCCACTGCGCAGCGAAATCCTCGGGTAATAGGTGCGCGTGGTAGCCATCGACCTCGAAGGTTTTGTAGTCGCTGAAGCTCCCGTCCCCGTTCTTGTCAATCTGCAGCGTGTAGCTGACGGGCCGGTCGGCCGCCAGGTGAACGACGCAACGCGGAAAGCCATTCATCAGAAATGGAGCGGATGCAACTCCAGCTCCAATCGGGTCATTCATGTAGATGGAACCAGCGCCGTTACGCGGTCCCCACTGCTTCAGGTCCTCGAACTTGCCGAACCACAGATTTGACTGGGGCTGCCCGACCAGCGGATTGCCCTGAATGCTGGCTTCGTCCGTTGCCAGTACCAGTTGTCCGTTCCAAGAGCAGAAGTCGGGGATGTAGCGGATGTGGCTGGCAATCGGCTCGATTCCAGCGCAGTTGCCTGCGGTGAAGCGTTTCGGGAATGCAAAAAACAGACCGTGCATATCCATCATCAGGGCATCTTGGCCGATGTCACGGATGCGCGGCCACTCGGTGAACCAGCCGTGCTCTGCATCGTTATTAAGGCAGCCTTTGGGCAGCAGAAAGGTGGTAAAGGCCCCATCCTCCATGACCTGCAAGCGCAGGGAACGCTTATCCCAGCCGATGGCCCAGACTGGATCGTTCTTGCCCTCGGCAGTCGGTGCCACCCCCTGGGGCCCGGTGACCTCCGTATACTGCCGCCGTTCGATCACCTCCCAAGTTGAACCGTCGAAGGTGGCCAGGCAACCGCGGTCCTCCGGACCTTTCTTCTTGTACGAAGCGGGCACCTGCCAGAGCCCCCGGTGATCCAGCTTCCCGCCGGTTTCCCCGTTGTTGCTAACCACGACTTTGCCTTGGGCCGTGAAGCCGCCTTTTCCATGATAGCCGGGGATTGGGTCTTCGAAGAGGCGCGTGAATTCGAGGCTGTGCACATTCACCTCATAGAACATATTCTCCATATCATACAGATAGACGTAGTTGGCTGGATCGACCAGGTGCCGCATGATCGCAGTTACTCGTGCTGGCATCTTTTTCGGATCAATGACCCGAATCTTCCCCTGCTTATCAATCGCATAATGCGCGATAAAGAGTTGCTCGGATTCCTCGTGGATCATCCGGGCGGCAGGCGTCCCACCCACGCTCTCTGCGTGAATGGTCATGGTCAACTCGGCATCGATCGAGTAAAGCTTGTGGTCTGATCCCCGCGGTTGATGCGGCGCGTAGGTAATCATCCACAGCTTGTCCGCCCACGGTATGATTCCGCCGATCCCGCACTCTTGGTGAGCCTTCTTGAAGAAACGCCCGTCTTTACGGCTTTGGGAATAGGTCGTGAAATGCGGATAGACGCCGCTGATCAAGCGAGTACCGCTCGCGGAGACCATCTGAGCTTCATTCTTCACCGGGGCAAACCTAACTTCGCTGCCCCCTCGGCCCAGCGAAGATTCGTAGGTTTCATGATTCGGACGTTCCGGCATTGCAGCGGGCGGCTCAGGGACCAGAGCCGCATCCTCACTGACGCCGGTTCCGAGCCTCGGCAATTCAGTGCCTGCAGGCCATACCACCAACTCACGAACGCGGATCTGATCTGCTGACGACACCAGACGCAGGGCATCGGTGGTGACCACCTCGCCAAACGCGATGGCCAGGCGCATCTGCGTGTTGTCTGAAACCGCGCCCCTGGGCACTTTTTGCCAGGCTCCGGCTTTGCGATACTCGAGTTCGAGTGCTGAGATCGCCTGGCCCGCCCGCCATCCTGAGTAGACGTGCACGCCGGCAATGCCTACGGGCTTGCCAAGCTCCGCGATCAGCCAATGCGGCTGGTCACTCTTGGCACTCACCCACCCGG
>DMTJ01000095.1 GCA_003477185.1 Lentisphaeria bacterium | reverse complement strand
CTGTCTCTCAATCGTGGAGTTTCTCAAGAACGTACAATAACAAGATTGGGCAAACACACAAATCGAGTATGCGTTTACCGTGAATGCATCAACTGGTGTAGTGCACCAAGAAGAAGTTGTCGCCGATCTCAATGACGTCACCAGCTCGGACCCGAGCCTTCGGTACTTTGATACCATTTACGTACGTCCCGTTGGCGCTGAAGTTGTCGATCAGATTCAAAGTTTTCCCGGCTGGAACAATCTGAGCGTGTTCTCGTGAGACGGCCATATCGTTCAAAACGATGTCGCAAGTTTCACCGCGACCAATCGTTACTGGCCGGCCAAAACCAGGTAGGAAAAATGAATCATCGATCGAGTCGTTCAGGGCAGTAAGCGCAAAGCTGTCGTAGGTAACGCCTTGCCTATACAGCTCCTCGGCGTGCTTCTGCGCATCCCCTTCAACCGAAATTGAGAGGCCAGCAGTGCCCAGATTCGCTCTTGCGTCACCGTCGATCGGATGCGCCTCTGTGACGGCATTTCCGCCGATTTCGAGAGCCGCACCCGCGATAGGCTCGATGAAGGGGCCTGACTCGCCCCAGAAGAGGAACGCATGAAAGGGGGCTAAGGACTCGTCAGTCAAGTCACAGGTTTCATGGCTGCCGATCAACAAAGGCCATTTGTTTGTGGAAACGTGCCCGCCTAGACCGCGGACATGCAACCGTGCGTCATCCCCAGGTTCTTCGGTTTTGAGAATGACGTCCTTGGAGCTAGCTTCTTGTGTTCCTGTCGGAACTTCGCCGGTGCCAGCGAAGACCAAGTGCTGCTTTCCAATCCGTGCGACTCCGCGGTAATCGATGGGCGCGTATAGCTGACGGCGGCAGACCCCGTCGAGCCAAACCACGTCCTTGGGGCCGCAATCGAGAAACATCCAGTGCGAGCCGATGTTCATCACGACTAGCTGCTTTTTCGCGCAGTCGTCATCCGCAATGAGTATGTCGGACTCCTTTGCATCCGTGCCGATCGCTACGAGGCAAGCATCGCTCTGGAGCGGATGCTCTGTCACGCTACGATCAGAGCCGACGACAAACAATGACGCGTGTTTTACGACATTCTCGCGCGCTGCCGAGCTATCGTCGTCACGTTCGGTGACGATTGTCGCGTCTATCGTCCGGTTTGATTCGTTGTCGTCAGCCATTGCATTCGGTCGCAAATAGTTAGATGGGCTGGAGTTGTCACTATACCGATGCGGTGCCAGGCGTCAAGATCGCTAGGTGAAGTGTGTGAAACTCTTGGCACTCCGATACTTTCTGATTGTTTTCAGCTCGGGGCTTCGCACGGTTCTGTCTCCAGGAAACTTGACACTACGCGGGCCGCGCCGTCAACTCCTGCCTGGCCGCAGAGAGCCTTCCTGTGTTGTCGGACCACCGCCGTTTCTTACCCGTGAACCACTGCCTGCCGGAGCGAAGCATGAGCCTGTCCCTGCGTCCCAATTCTACCTATTCCCTGATTACCCCGACCAGCATGGGAGTGCGACTCACTCCCCCTAACGGGCAGCCAATGAATGCCAGTAATCAGTTTGTCATGCAGGCCACCAGCGCCGAAACGAACGTCGCCAGTGTGTCGTCCTATCTAGGCCTCCCCGTGAAGGTGCTGACGAATTTTGTGAAGGGCAGCCCGATCGCGCATCTAATAAAGGACGGCCTCCGCGCGCGGCGAATGGACTACGAGGGGCCAGAAGTCGATCAGGGCGGTCCCTGGGGCTACCGCCACCAGTTCAATCTTGCGGATAGTGGTTTTGGCACACGTGGCCCGCGCGTACACAATGACCGCGCTGGAGAAGTTGGCCGCATCCTAAATGTTCGTGATTTTGATCTGGAGCGAATCTTTGGCGAGGAGGGCGTGCAGATCGTCCACATGTCGGGTTTGATCGCGGCGCTGTCCCCTGAGACCGGCGAGTTCTGCCTCGATATCGCGCGTGCTGCCAAGGCTTACGGGACAATGATCTCCTTTGACCTGAACCATCGCGCCACTTTTTGGGAAGGGCGCGAGGACGAGTTGCGCGGTCTGTTTACTGAAATCGCGAGTGAGTCGGACATTCTGATTGGTAACGAAGAGGATTTCCAGCTTTGCCTTGGTGTGAGCGGGCCAGAGTCTGGCGGGAGCGACATTGCGGCGCAGATGGAAGGTTTTCGCGGCATGATTGACGCGGCCCGCGAGACCTTCACCAAGACTAGCGTCTTTGCCACTACGCTTCGAGAAGTGGACCACGCAAACCGTCACCTCTGGGGGGGCATTACCTGGCATGCGGGCGAGTGGCAGTCGATCGAGCCGCGCCAGATCCAGGTGCTCGACCGCATTGGCGGGGGCGACGGATTCGTCGGTGGCCTTCTTTACGGGATTCTTCGCGGTTGGTCCGCCGAGAAGTGTATTCAGTTTGGCTGGGCCACCGGTGCCTTGGCCACTACCATGTTGACCGCTTATGGCCAACCAGCAGACGAAGAGCAGATTTGGAGCATCTGGAGTGGCAATGCCAGGGTCAGGCGCTAGCGCTCAAACGGGTTAAAGTTGCCGCCTGCAAAGGGCGAAAGATTCTACCTTTGCGGGGGCGTGGCCCATGATTCCTCGCTTTTTGTCTATCCAGAGATTGCGAGCGCGCAGTAAAAGCCTATATTCTGCGCCGTCACGGAATCGGGTGCTACCCGACCAGCGGAGAGGTGGCTGAGTGGTTG
>DMTJ01000367.1 GCA_003477185.1 Lentisphaeria bacterium | reverse complement strand
GTCATCAGTCAGGATCAGGATGATATTGGGTCTCGTATTCGTCAGCGATCCAGCCATTGCCCAAGCTGGTGCCAGCGCGACAAGCAGCAGCGTCAGCCAGAAACGTCTCTCGCGGCGAGAGTGTGGTGTTGCGCGCAAGTCCGTATCCAGTGCGTGAGTGGTTATTGGGCTCTGCTGGGCAGAGACAGGGATGTAAACACTATTCTGGCCTGGGCTAAACTCAAGGGTCGACTATGAATCATTATACGTCCATTCGCAGATCATTTTGGTTGAACGCACTCGAACCAAACAGTGACAACTAGGATTTTGACAGGATCAACAAGATTAGATTGACAGGATCAAGGTCTTGAGTCGGACATTGCATCGGCTAGCGATCCCGGCTGCCTCGGTAGAAAACCTACGGTTTCGAGATCTCTAGAGACGAAAGAAAGGGTCACTGTTCCGGGGGGAGGGTTACGGCATCCTTGGCCTTGGCTTTTGCCTGATCGTTGAGATCCTTTGATGCGGCCAGCGCAATCACCCGTCTCTGGTCGCCGACTGCAAAGTAGAAATGATCGACCACGCGGTCATACGAACAAGCAAAGCTGTCAAATGCACCCGGCTTCCAGAACGCGCCGAAATAGAACATCACCCAAACGTCGCCAATCCGGGTGATCTGCGGATCGCCAGCGATGCCCCGTGGGTTATGGATGACCGGTTCGACACCGTAACGGAGCCGGGTCTTAATGTCATGCGAAACCGCCATGCCCATACGCTCGTATGGGGCTTGGGGCTTGCCATTATAGAACATCACAAACGGATACCCCAGAGACCGTTCCTTGTCATCGATAATATTGCTCTTGTACTGTGTGACCTCTTCCCAGTACCGACAGTCCAGTTGATCCCGGGGCAACACGGGCTCCGGGAGTCTCGTCCACAGTTTCGCAGAGCTTGGATCATCTGTGTAGGCGATACCGACCTTCAAGGGGGTGGACTGGTATCCCTTAAGTGGCCCACTAGATACGATATCCAGTATTTGCCATCGTGTTGGCCCAGCTCATACGAACCGCCCCAGGCGAAATCCTGCCACGCGATGTAGCCGGCGGACTGGACGGCATCCCACGCGTCTTTCCGAAATGGGAGTATTTTGCCCAATTGTTTCGATTCCAGCCGGTCATCGCTGATGGCAATCAGCGTTTCATAGCCTCCACCGCGAAAGGTAATGTAGACCATATACTAACGGCCTAGGTGGCAAAAAATACTGGGGCTGTCGACCGGCTTCCCATTTTGGCCTTTGAGAACCACGCCGTATTTGAACGAAGTCTTGACTGTCTCATAGATCTCCTGCATCACCTTTGATGGCACTGCCTTATCAGCTTCTTTAGCCAGAATCACGCAACTACGAGGGCTGATCACCAAGCCGACCCGCCCGCGGACTGGTGGCAGCTGACCGCCAGCGTGTTGCTGCCCTTGCGTAGCAACTTCTTGGCTGCGGCGGAGACATCCTTCTTCTCGTAGGCCACGGTAAAGTCTTCGGTCGACAAGATCTTCTCGCCATTGAGGTAAACCACAGCATCTCCGTCATGGTGCACGCTGAGCAAGGCCCCTTCGAACGCACTGCCGTTGTAGTCAAAGGTCTTGCGCAGCCAGATATCGCAAGTCCGCCACTCGGTGCCGACCCGCCAACCGGCGTACCCTTAACGCCCAATCCCCCCAGCCCTTCTTTCCAGCCAGAGTCATCATAGTCCGGCTCATGTCATGTGCTTGCGGCAGCCTTAACTGTGTAACGCCAATTCACTTGCCCTCGACTCGCCGCAGAGAGCAGAATCCTTTATTCGCGTGGGCGCGCATTCCCGGCCAGAAATCCCTCGATCTCCTTCATGGCCTTGAAAAAGTATTCCGCGCCAACACCGCTATAGCCGTAATTGAACACTCCATGACCGACTTTGGGGTACTCGGAGAAGTGGCAGCTATTGCCTTTGTGCTTCATGCGCTGCTGGAAGGCCCGGATCTGGTCGGGTGTAATCACGCCGTCCTTGCTGCCGCTGATTACTAGGGTTGGAGGAAGCCCTGGCTTGACGTAATGCGCAGGTGAAAACGCGGCGGGATCGATGTTGAAGGCGCGGCACTTGTTCTGCCCGTCCTGCCAGCCGTCGACCAGATCAATCGCGGGATTGATCAGAATCAATCCTCTCGGGTCGATGGGGATCGATAGGGTATCGGCTGGATCATCGTATCCCTCCAGCGTCAACATGGACAAACCCAGATGCCCACCTGCCGAACCGCCAGCAATGAAGATTTGCTCACGATCAATATTCAGGGCCGAGCTATTTCTTCTCACCCAGCGGTAGGCCGACAGGCAATCGGCCAGACACTCCTTGGGCGAAATACCAGCCTTTTCGTTGTAGCGGCGAAACTCGATGGAGATCCCAACGATGCCGCGTCTGGAAAGGTAGAGGCACTGGGGGGCGAACATCGGGGCATTGCCGTTCCAACCTCCGCCATGGATAAAGAACACGCACGGTCGCAAGTCGGAGTGCTGCGCGTCATCCGGGCGAAAGACCCACAGCTTGTTGTCGGGATGCCGCTCGCTGTAGGTATGCCTCTCGCCAGTTTCGAGCATCTCGTTGATGATCGGCTGGCTCTCGAGCCAGTCAGATGGCGACTGGCTGAGATCAAATGTCTGGTCGACGCCCGTGAACGTGTAGAGGCCCGAACCGACCTCGAAGAGCGCATGTCCGTCTTCCATACGCAAGAACTTCACCCCCGCAGCCTGGCCGGCTCGCTTGCCGCCCTCGTATACGTTCAGGTGCGAATGTGCCGGAATATGAACCGTCGCTGTCGTGTTGGCCGGGATAGTCACATCCAGTCTGACCTTCCCGTCGGCAACAGTCCACGCCGTCTGAATCGAGCCGCAGATAGAGT
>DMTJ01000588.1:24997-32068 GCA_003477185.1 Lentisphaeria bacterium | reverse complement strand
ATGTTGGGATGTTCTAGTTCCGCCGTAATGCGAGCTTCGCGGATGAAGCCGGCGAGTGCCTCTGGCTTGCACTTGATCTCCGGGAGAATGACCTTCATCGCGGAATACCGCAAAAAGTCGGCGTCGAATACAAGATTCACAGTACCCATGCCGCCAGCGCCAATCTCGCGCTCCTCGCGGTAGCGCTCTTCGCCCTCGCCGCGGTCCATGACCTTCCAGTAATACTCTTCCTCGTCCACAGCAGAGAGTTCTTCACGCTTCAAGTCTTGTGGTACCTGGTCGTTGCTTTCCCGCAGCACCTCCGAAAGCAGCGACTCGTGCACGGACATGGTCTGGCTATCGATCACCAGCGACTCGGTGCCGCTCAGACATTTGCTCAGTGATGTTTTAGACACGAATGGCTTCCCTCGGTATGCTCAGCTAGCAGAAAGCAAGCTACTCTGTTGCATTTGACTTTGCCATCGCAATCGCGCGATCTGTCGTCTTAAAATGGAGCTTTGCGAACTCCGCAAGCCCTTCGAGGCCGACCTTTCCGATCACAGCAGCGGCGGGCCTAATCACGGCCGAGGCACCTCGTGGCAGGCGAAGCCCGGCCTGGTCCTCCAACTCGGCCAGTCGCCGAATAAAGCCCTCTCGGGCCAGGATACTGGCCGCGGCTACGGCGATGTCGTCCTCGGCCTTGGTGCGGGCCTCAAAAGCAATAGCGCGCCCGCGCTCCATCAGCGCTCCTCGCATGACCCGCTCATCGGCAAACTTGTCGGCCAACACGCGACGGCAGGCGGGTTGGCGCTCAAGCAGATTTTCCAAGGTCCGGGCATGCCCCCAGGCAAGCAAGCGATTGAGATTGCCGATCTTGTCGTAGGCTTTGTTGTAGGCACAAGGGCCCAGCGTGACGACGGTAAAATCGCGCCCGACGACCTCTCGAATCGTGGCCGAGAGCTCACGAATCTTGCGGTCGCTCTTGATCGCTTTGGAGTCCTGCACGCCAGCCGCGAATAGTTTGGCGGCAGATTCCTCGGTGACATAGACCGCAGAGACCACAAGCGGGCCGAAATAGTCGCCCTTCCCGCTTTCATCTATGCCCGCGTGAGCCTGAAACATATCGGGCTTTTCTTGCTGCGCGTAGAGCACCTCATTGCCCATTCGTGCCTCCCCCAGGATCTGCGGCTCGAGAATAAACTCGACCACTTCCACAGTACCTCTGCCCTGGACGACCAGCTTACCAGACTCGTAGGCCACGATGGTTGTTTTGCCCTTCCGCGCACGCCAGCGGGCATGTTGCAGTTCGTCGAATTCCCAGCTGACCAAGGCAAGGGCTTGCTTGAACTCGCGGACCTGGCCGGCGGTCAATTCGCACACGTAGCTGGTAACTTTCTTTGCAGGCATCGCGGCAGAATATCGTCCAGCGTATCTCTGGCAAGCCGCTCAGGGCAACAGACGCTCTGCCTGGGCCGCGGTGGGCAGTGGGCAACCCAGCGCCCGAGATAGGTGCAGGCGGCGACGGGCGATGGCGAAGTACGCACGGTTCCGGACCGGTCGCGGAATCAACGCCCCGCACAATGAGAGCAAGCACCATATCCCGCCTAGGGCGCTCCCGACACGCAACGCCGCGTCGCTCGCGGTGCGCGGATCCCCGACGGCTGCGGCGACGACAAGGGCATCCATGTCCGGCGTATCGTCCGGAAAGCGCTGCCGAAACGTTTCCCCGCCGAGCGGCGCATAGCGGAGGCGTAAATTGCGATCTTCGCAGATCAGGAAGCGCACCAGTCGATTACAGATCCCGCACTCTCCGTCATAGTAGACCACGAGTGCATCGCTGTCGCCGCGAAGCCAGCGTGGTTCAAATGCCAGCAGCACAGGCAACAATGCAGCAGCTGGCATTGCGAGGTTCGCAACGGCGTAGAGTGCGCAGACCGCAAGCGCACCCCACAGGGCCGGCCCCATGCGCAGTGCGACCAACGCAGCCAGCAATAACCCGGACGGCCCAAACCACATCCAGATATACCAGCCGCTGGCGGGCAGCCAGATCCCCCGAAAACCGATCCAAGGCAGGGCGGCCGCGACCACGAGTTGCGCGATTCCAGCCGACACCGATAGCCATTCGCCGCGAGTCCAGATACACTGTCCAATGACGAGGAGAAGGACTAGGGATTGATAGAGGTGAACCTGCCCACGGGTCCACCCAGCGACTCGAAATCGATTCCTGCACAAAAAAGCAGTTAAATTTTTCATTTTGCTGCGTACCGTAATCAGAACGAAGAACCTCGTATGGAGCAATAGCATGAATTCCGTCACTGTAAAGAAAATCCAGCGCCGCCAGTTCTCATTGATTGAGCTGATGGTTGTGATTGTTATCATGGGCTTGGTGATCGGCATTATCGCGCCGAATATTGCCGCCAAGATGGAATGGGCCAAATGGGATGTAGCGCGCAATGAGTGCAAGATCATCTACCAGGCGGTGGAAAGCTTCTATTTGGACACCGGCAAATACCCAGGCTCACTGGAAGATCTGATGCGTAGCACCGGTCAGGGCTGGCGCGGCCCCTATCTGGCTGAAGGCACGGACCTGAAGGATCCGTGGAACAACAACTACCAGCTGCGCAATAACGGATCAAGTGTAAGCGTGATCAGCCATGGCTCAGACAAATCGCCGGGTGGGAATGAGCACAAGGGAGACGTAGACCAGACGACCAAGAAGCAGGGGAACTGAGGCCGGTCCTTCTCTCTGGCCATGACAGCTGCTAGCGGCACCATGGCCGATCGGCGGTTACATTCGCAGAAGCGTAGGGGCGGGCGTATATTGCACGCTTCGATCTTACCCTGGAAGTTGCTGCATGCTTGAACGATTTTATCGGTCGCTCTACCGTATTCGACGTGTCGAAGAAGAGGTCGCCCGGGTCTACCCCAGCGATGTCATCAAGAGCCCAGTCCATCTATCTATTGGACAGGAGTCAACCGCTGTTGGTGTCTGCGAGGCAATTTGCGAGCAAGACGTCCTGTTTACCTCTTACCGTTGCCACGCGCCATATCTCGCCAAAGGCGGAGACCTGCCCGGCATGATCGCCGAATTGTATGGCAAAGCAGCCGGTGCCGCCGGTGGGAAAGGCGGTTCCATGCATTTGGTCGACGTGGCCAAGGGCGTCATGGGAGCATCGGCTGTCGTCGGGACCCCACTGCCCAATGCCGTCGGCTATGCCCTCGGGGCAAAGATTCAAAAGAAGGACGTGGCCGTCGCCTGCTTCTTCGGCGACGGCGCGACGGATGAAGGCGTCTTCCATGAATCGCTCAATTTTGCCGCACTAAAGCGGGCGCCTGTTCTCTTCATCTGCGAGAACAATGGCTTTGCCATTCACACCCACCAGAAATTTCGCCAGGCAGTCCCGGATATCGCTGGACATGCCGAGGCACACGGAATCACCACGCGCCGTCTCTCAGACAACGTGACCGAGATTTACGACGCCGTTCGCGAAGCGAGAGAAGCATTGGAGAAGAATCCCGACGCGGGCCCGTTCTTTTTCGAGTGCTCGATCTACCGCTGGAAGGAACACGTCGGCCCAAGCGAGGACTATCAGCTTGGCTATCGCCATCTTGAGGATGCTCAGCCATGGCTCGACAATGACCAAGTGCGCGTCGTAGGTGAGAAACTCGCGGTCGCCACTCGCGAGGCGATAGAGCAAGAGGTGGAAGCGGAGATTCAGGCTGCCTTCGCATTTGCGGCGTCCGCAGAATTCCCCGCACCGGCCGAGTTGTACACCCACGTTTTTGGGGAGCAATCTCATGCCTGAAGAAGCAACATATGTGGAAGCAATCCGCTCTGCGACAGAGCTGGAAATGGCGCAAGATCCGCGCGTAGTCCTCTTCGGCCTGGATGTGGATGACCCAAAGTGTATTCAGGGCACAACGGCCGGATTACTGGATCGCTTCGGTTCCGAGCGCGTGTTTGGCACGCCACTGGCAGAAGAGGCAATGACGGGCGCGGCAGTCGGGATGGCCCTCTCCGGGCTACGACCGATTCACGTGCACATCCGGATCGACTTTGTGCTGCTGGCGATGAACCAACTGATCAACGTGGCCGCCAAGACCCGTTATATGCACGGCGGCAAGCTGCATGTACCGATGGTGGTTCGGGCTATGATTGGTAAGAGCTGGGGCCAAGGCGCACAACATTCCCAAGGCCTCTACCCGCTGTTCATGCACATCCCAGGCTTGAAGGTCTGCGCACCATCGACACCGTACGACGCAATGGCCTGCCTGCTGACCGCGATTCGTGACGATGACCCGGTAATTATCGTCGAGCATCGGCTACTATACTACCAAACAGGACCGCTGCCCGAAGACACAGACAACCTCCCCGCACCTTCGGCTCGGGTGACACGACCTGGTAATGATGTCACCCTGGTCGGGATTTCACACCAGCAAGAGGAGTGCCTGCGGGCAGCCGCCTACCTAGAGGAAAAGGGAATCTCAGCAGAAGTCATCGACCCCATCTGGCTCACCCCGCTCGATCTTGATACCATCGAGACATCCGTGCGCAAGACCGGTGCACTCTGCGTGGTCGACAACACTTGGACGACCTGCGGTGCCGGAAGCGAGATCATAGCGGGTGTTTTGGAGCGGATCCAGGGAGACGTTCCGGTACGGGTAAAGCGCCTGGGCTATGCCCCGGTTACTTGCCCGCCGACACCGGGCCTGGAAGAGCTATTTTACCCGAACGGGCGCACCATTGCCCGAGATGTCTGCGACCTCGTACACGGCGGCAACGTGGGCTGGACGCCTGAAGAGCGAGCGAACTTGCGCGAAATAACCTTTAAGGGACCGTTCTAATGCCAGACTGGCCGCTGATGAATAACTGCATCTCCGCCGACGACCGTCTGGCGTTGATTGCCCACTTATCCGACCCAGACTCCCGCCTGACACAAGGCGAAGAAGTCAGCCTGTTCGAGCAGGAGTTCGCGGCCTGGGTGGGCTGCAAATACGGGCTGATGGTCAATTCTGGCTCATCCGCCAACCTGTTGACGATGCTGGCCGTGCGTGAGCAGTTCGGCGACGGAGAGGTGATCGTGCCTACCCTGACTTGGAGCAGCGATATCGCATCTGTGCTACACGTGGGCATGCGTCCGGTATTTGTGGACATCGATCTGCACACGCTGGGAATGGCAGTAGATGCAGTCGCGGCAGCGATCACGCCAGAGACTCGAGCGGTATTCCTGACCCACGTTCTCGGCTACAACGCGCTGTCACACGAGCTGCTGGAGCTGTGTGCAGACAACGATGTGGTGCTGATCGAGGATTGTTGTGAATCTCATGGCGCGGAATTCGCTGGCCGTAAGGTGGGAGCGCATGGTTGGGCCAGTAACTTTTCCTTCTATTTTGCGCATCACATGAGCACGATTGAGGGCGGCTTCGTCGGCACGGATGATGTGGACCTCTACCAGATGTTGCGCATGCTACGCTCCCATGGAATGGTGCGTGAGGCGACGGACCCCGAGATTCGCTCGCGCTGGGCCGCGGAGTACCCAGACCTTCATCCCGAGTTTATTTTTTCATACGCTGGCGTAAACGTGCGGAGCAACGAGCTCTGTGGCGTGCTAGGCCGCTCGCAGTTAAAGAGGCTGGACGAGAATAACCAGACCCGTCGGGACAATCTAGCGCGCTTTCTGGCCAGCCTGTCCAGCGATTTTTATGTGACGGACTTTGCCGCGGAGGGCAGCTGCAACTACGCCCTTACTCTGCTGCTGAAACAACCAGACGAGGCCCTACTGCAACGAGTGATCACTTGCCTGAACGATCTTGGCGTCGAATTTCGGCGCGGGATGTCCGGGGGTGGCAATCAAGTGCGTCAGCCATTCGTGCGGCGCGCGTGCCCGGACACAAGACCAGAGGATTTCCCGAACGTCGAGCATGTCCACAGTTTTGGTTTTTATATCGGGAACTATCCTGGCCTGGACCCGGCCAGGATTGACCGATTGTGCGAGCATTTGAACGAATTGGGCAGAGAAGAGGTGTAGAGAATGGCAGCGCAGATCGACCTGGTATTGATTAACCCGGCAAACCGCGAGCAGATCTACCAATCACTTGGTAAAACGCTGAGCGCAATTGAGCCGCCTGTCTGGGCTGGCTTGATGGCCACCTACGCGCGCGGCCATGGGCACAGTGTTGCGATCATCGATTCCTGTGCCGAGGCACTCACGCCGCAGGCCACAGCCGAACGGGTCGAAGCCCTAAATCCCAAGCTGGTTGCCGTTGTCGTCTATGGGCAACAGCCATCCGCAGCGACCCAAGTCATGCCTGGTGCTATCCAGGTCTGTGAAACAATCAAAGACAACACTCCTGACCAGAAAATCATCGTGCTAGGTGGCCACGCCGCGGCCTTACCGCGCCGTAGTTTCGACGAAACAGTGGCAGACTTTGTCGGCACTGGTGAAGGTGTCGTTACGCTGGTCGATCTCCTGGCGGCGCTAGACAGCGCTGCGCCGCGACTCGACAAGGTTCGCGGTTTGATTTACCACGACGGCGACGAGATTCAGCAGAATCTCGGAGCGCCGCTCCTACAGAACTTGGACGTCGAGATGCCCGGAATCGCTTGGGACCTGCTGCCGATGGACCTCTATCGCGCCCACAATTGGCATTGCCTCGGAGAACTGGATCGTGCGCCGTACGTAGCCATGTATACGACGCTGGGCTGCCCCTATAAATGCAGCTTTTGCTGCATTCAGGCGCCGTTCAAGGAAGGCGAAAAGCTGGCTGGGTACAAAGAGAAAGTGAACACCTACCGCCGCTGGAGCGTCGAGCAGATCGGCAGCCAGCTTGATATCTTGGTGAATCAGTACGGCGTACGCAACATCAAGATGGCCGACGAGATGTTCGTGCTCAACAAGCACCACGTCATCGGGCTCTGCGACCTGATCATCGAGCGCGGCTACGATCTCAATATTTGGGCATACTCCCGTGTCGACACGGTCAAACCCGAGATGCTCGACAAACTTAAGGCTGCAGGGTTTAACTGGCTGGCCTTCGGCATTGAGTCCGGAAACAGCAAAGTCCGTAAGGACGTCGATAAGGGCATCGACC
>DMTJ01000588.1:0-24963 GCA_003477185.1 Lentisphaeria bacterium | reverse complement strand
GGGCATCGACCAAGATGCGATTCGCGAGACGCTCGCGCTGACCAGAAGCCACGGAATATACATCATCGGTAACTACATCTTCGGGCTGCCAGAAGACGACTTGGCTTCCATGCAGGAGACACTGGACCTCGCGATGGAGCTTAACTGCGAGTTTGGCAACTTCTATTGCGCGATGGCCTATCCTGGATCGCCATTGTATGACCACGCGATAAAGGAAGGGCTCCCCCTCCCCAAGAGTTGGTCCGGTTACTCGCAGCATTCTGTCGATTCGCTCCCGCTTGCCACCAAGCACGTGAGTGCCGGTGACGTGCTACGTTTTCGTGACGACGCGTTTCACGAGTACTACAGCAACCCAACCTATCTGAACATGATTCACGAAACGTTTGGGGCGGACACGGTTGCGTCAATTAACAACATGGCTGTACAGCGCCTGAAGCGAGATAATGCCTGAGCGTCATCCGGATCCCCTGATCAGCATCGTATTTTCGTTTCGCAACGAAGCGGACGTCATCCCGCTGCTTATCGAG
Source organism: Lentisphaeria bacterium (assembly GCA_003477185.1). Classification (GTDB taxonomy): domain Bacteria; phylum Verrucomicrobiota; class Lentisphaeria; order JABSQK01; family UBA12247; genus UBA12247. The sequence goes on along the minus strand of DMTJ01000588.1, from coordinate 24,436 downwards.
CGCGTTCAGCGTGCGTTTAAAGACTGTACTGCGCGCTACGAAATGGTTTTCGTGAACGATGACTCTACCGATGACTCCCTGAGGCTACTGCAAGAAGCAAACGCCAAAGATGCTGGCGTAAAGGTGATCAGCACAGCGCGCCGCACAGGCGTGGCTGAGTGTGTTCTTGCCGGGTTTTCGTACGCGACCGGTGACGCTGTAGTGTATATGGATTCCGACCTACAGGACCCACCGGAGTTGATCCCTAAACTAATCGAACGGTGGCAGGACGGCGCTGATGTAGTGCATACGGTGCGGTCGCGACGAGAAGGCGAGAATCCAGTTAAGCTGGCCATCACCTACTTTGCCTATCGCATGATCCGGAAGATATCATCCGTCCAGATTCCGGTCGATGCAGGAGATTTCAAGCTGCTGTCGCGCCGCGTCGTCGGTCACATCCTTGATCTGCGAGAGCGAAATCCATATCTTCGCGGCATGGTCGCCTGGGTAGGCTACCGCCAAGACGAGGTCAAGTATGTTCGCGAAGCGCGTGCAGGGGGAATTACTCATTTCCCAATTTTAGCAACGATCAATCCGCTCAAGACATTGATCCTCGGGCTCACGTCCTACTCCATGTTTCCGCTATTCGTGTCGTCGATCCTTTCCTTGTTTCTGTGCCTGGGGTCGCTACTCGGATTGTTGGTTCTGATCGGCTTATCTCTGTCTGGGCACAGCGTTTCCGGCACGTGGTGGCTCGCTTGGGGGCTGAGCGCATCCATGGCCGTGCAGCTTGTCTTTATTGGTATTGCCTCCCTCTACATCGCACGCGTCTTCGATGATGTGCGTCGGCGCCCAAACTTTATCATTGCGGACACTATTGGCTTCGATGACTGACTCTTGTTCGACTGTCTCCGAGGCAGTAATCCTGGTGGGCGGGCTCGGTACGCGCTTACGTGCCGTGGTGGCCGATCGCCCCAAGCCAATGGCCGACGTTCGCGGTCGGCCGTTTGTCGAATGGCTGCTGATCAAGCTGCGCCACGAGGGAATTCGACGCTTCGTCTTCAGTCTCGGCTACCGCGGCGATTGGGTGAGTGACCATTTCAAGACCGGCGCCGATTGGAATGTCGAGATCACCTACATCCAGGAGCAAACCCCGCTGGGCACGGGCGGAGCCGTTCAGGCAGCCTTGCAGCAGGTCAGATCACAAACCTGCCTGGTCTGCAATGGAGACTCGATTTGCACGGCGTCCAGCGCTGCGGCGATCGCCCAGCATAGCACGGGAAAACAGCGCGCAACTCTGACCCTGATCCGCCATCCGCAGCCAGATCGCTATGGTGTGGTAGAACTCGACGGCTCTAACGTACGGGCGTTTATCGAGAAGAGTGAGTCGCCTGCCGGGCCCGCCTTGGTCAACGCTGGCGTCTACCTGTTTGAGCGCGATGCATTAGACGACGTCACGCTCGCTGCGCCATTCAGTCTGGAGCGAGCCATCTTCCCGGAATGGCTCGACGGCCGGCTTGCAGGGTGTGAAACGGAGGGGGAGTTTCTGGACATTGGCACGCCGGAGAGTTATGCTTCGGCGGGAAGGTTTTTAGAACAATTCGAATCATAACGCAGAGGAGTTCATTATGACACACGTTTTGGTAACTGGCGCTGGCGGATTTTTAGGATCCGTTCTATGCGAACAACTGCTGGCCGAAGGATACAAAGTCACCGCTGTGGACCTGCTGCTACACCGCGTGCCCAGCCTATTGCATCTCTGTCATGACCCCAATTTCGATTTCATCCGCGCTGATGCCCGCGACATGGGTGTGGTCGGGCCTCTCATCGCCAAGGCCGATGTGCTAATCCCGCTGGCAGCCATTGTTGGCGCTGGTGCCTGCGCGCGGCAGCCGGTTGCGGCGGAGACGACTAACTTCGACGCCATTCGCGACCTCAACGACCGACGCAGCTCAAACCAGCTGGTGGTCTACCCCAATACGAATAGCGGCTACGGCACTAAGAGCGGCGAAGTGGTGTGTACGGAAGACAGTCCGCTCGAGCCCATCACACTTTACGGCAAGACAAAGGTGAATGCCGAATTGCTGCTGCTCGAAGCTGAGAACGCGATCACGCTGCGCCTCGCCACCGTGTTCGGCAGCTCGAGCCGAATGCGGCTCGACTTGCTGGTGAATCATTTCACCTACGCTGCCTGCACAGACCGCTACGTCGTGATTTTCGAAGGCCACTTCAAGCGAAACTACATCCACATCCGCGACGTAGCAGATGCCTTCCTTCATTGCATCACCAACCGCGACAAAATGGTCGGCCATTGCTACAACGCAGGACTCGATGACGCCAATCTTTCCAAGACCGAGCTAGCAGAGGCCATTCGCGCGCACATTCCCGGTTTTGTGATCCACCATGCGCCCATTGGCGAAGACCCTGATAAGCGTAACTACATCGTCTCGAATGCACGCCTCCGTGAAGCCGGCTTCGAGGCCAAGCGCTCACTCGATGATGGAATTGTCGAGCTGCGGTGTGCATTTGGCGTGATGCCATTTGACTACAAGAACGTCTGATGATTATCAGCCGCACGCCGTATCGCGTCTCATTTTTTGGCGGTGGGACGGACTACCCCGCCTGGTTTGGGAAGCATGGTGGTGCGGTACTGTCGACAGCTATCGACAAATACTGCTACATCACTTGTCGCCAACTTCCGCCGTTTTTCGCACATCGGTCGCGGATTGTCTGGTCGCATATCGAGCTTGTGAACGATAACTCAGAGATCGAGCATCCAGCCGTTGAAGGGTGTCTGCGCCATCTGGAAGTCGACTACGGCGTGGAGATTCAGCACAGCGGGGACCTACCGGCCCGCAGCGGAATTGGCTCCAGCTCGTCCTTCACAGTCGGCCTGCTAAACTGCCTCCATACCATGCGCGGCCGGGACCTGAGTGTGCGCGAGCTGGCAAAGGAAAGTATCTACCTTGAGCACGTGGTGATGGGCGAGACCGTCGGCATCCAGGACCAAATCGCCGCCGCTTATGGCGGACTGAATCGCATCGAGTTCGCACCAGACGGTGGCTTTGACGTACACCCGCTCCAGTTGTCTATGAATCGACTCGAGGCGTTTCAGGGGCATCTTATGATGTTCTTCACCGGTCTCTCGCGAACCGCTTCCACGATTGCCCAAGCTTATGTGGGAGATCTCGAGGCGAAAGCCCAGACTCTCCATACCATGCGCGGCATGGTGGACACTGCGACCAGAATTCTTACCGACAGAGACTCCTCACTCTCAGACTTCGGAAGCCTCCTGCACGAATCATGGCAGTTGAAAAGAAAAATCAGTGATCGCATTTCCACGCCGGAGATCGACAAGCTCTATTCACGCGCTCGGGAAGCCGGCGCCCTCGGCGGCAAACTCTGTGGTGCTGGCGGCGGCGGTTTTCTGTTGCTGTTTGTCGCGCCTTCGCAGCGGGAATCTGTACGGAGCGGCCTGAATGAGCTGATTGAGATTCCGATTGCTGTAAGCTCCACCGGGACGACCATTATTACTCGGCCGCCGCAGGTAACCTTGGCCTAACCGAATCCGGAACTGCGTAAAGCACGTGCCGGGCGTCTACAACAATGACCGGCAGATTCAGCTTCCAGCCAATAGGCGTAAGCACATCCGTAAAGAGATACTTCTTCCCGAGCCGTTGCCATTCCTCCGGCGTGCGCTCTCGCCAAAGCTGTCTACTCGGCTGCTCGGGTACGCAGGCATTCGCAATCAAGCCCGGTGGCGGATCCAACAGGTCCACCCCGTACAACTCTCGCATGCAGCGATTGGCAGTTGGCCAGCCCTCCATCGCGTAGATGTACCCATCCAACGCGACGGGATCCAAGGGTACCGGTCGTCTCGTAACCAGTTGCACCATGTAAAGCGATGGAGCAAGAGCTAGCCCTCCCTCCCGAGATCTTGCGACACGAATCGCAGGGCTCCGGATCTGCTCCGCATACTTAGCATGATCGGATATCGAATAGCGCCCAACGATTACTGCAAAGCGCACCGCGATGATCAGCATGCAAAAGGTCAGTGCCCCCCCCCACCACCGCTTCACAACTCCATGATGAAGCGCACGCGTACAAAACGGTCGCCTAGACAGCCAAACGCCAACTGGCGGCAAAGCCACGCCAATTATTAGTAGGCCGATGCTGCCGAGAGAAACCGCCCCAATCAAGGCCAGAGCGCCGACTCCGAATGCAAGCAACGACTTGTTTCTATCGACCACAGCGAGCAGAACCAGAACCAGCGGGGTCCCTAAGGCCCACTCGATCGGCGTCGGAAAAATCTTCGTTGCTGCCAACCCTACGATCAGAAACAGCCAGGCGGGGACCACTACCGTGCGGCGAAAGTGCCAGATAAATCCCATAAGTAATAGCGGATACAGAACCACGCTGATATTCAGTGGGCGCGTTGGCATCAACGCGACTGCAATCACAGGCACCCGCTCCGGCGAAATATGCGTTATAGCAACGGCAGGAATGCCGATTGCGAACGCGACGAAAACAACCCTCAGGATAAATGCCCCATTGCGCGTCATCTTGCGGCGATAGCAGCAGAGCCAGGCCAGTGATAGAATAAACCCGCTCAATAGCACCGCGTTCTGGGGTTTGAGCCACGACAACGGTTTTCGGTGTCCGTCCCAATGCTCGATCCACGCCCTGTGGTAAATGCTGGCTTCCTCTGCCGAAATCGACGGAACGTCTGCGAAAAAGCCAAAATGTATAGTCAGGCTAATTACCGTCACTAGACATCCACAGCCAAAGGGCAGCAAAAGAGGCACCATGCGACGCCAACGACCGCGCACATGCCACGCATATCCGGTTGCAATCACAAGGCCGGCCCAAACTCCCAGCGACGGATGGATAGCGGGCAGCACCCCTAGCAGAGCCGCACCGAGCTTTGGTCGTCCCGCGGCAAACAATCCCAAACAGAGCATCACAGTCTGAGAGCCAACAAGTCCATAGGTATGTGGGGCACCGGCGAACAACACCGGATAGTTCATTCCCCAGCCACGTGCGATCTGAAAGGCGAATAATGGTATGACGCAGATCATCATGTGAGCTGGCGCAACTGCACGCACGACCAGCGCCATCCCCAGCATCCCGGCAAATGGCCCGACGCACGAGAGGATGCGAAACGCCATATCATCTGACATCCCTAGCCATAGCCACACCGCCGTCACTTGGTGCAGAATCGTCCAAACCTTCGCCTGGTAGATGTAAAATGGGTTATCTCGCGGGTACTCGACGATTCCCGCCAAAACTTGGGCTGGCTCGACAGCCACCTGAATACTCGGGCAGAGAATCCCCATCACAATCCCGAGCAGTGCCATCGCACTTAGCGGCAAATAGAACTTTTTGCAAGTTACTGTGAGATCTGACATTTCACGCTCAAGCTCTGCCCTGTACAGAATCCCACAGACGCGACGAAAATACTGCCTCCCAACCGTGCCCCTCGCTCATGCCAAGCCAAGGCCTTCCACTGAGACGTGCTAGCGCCCGGCTCACAGCCTGAGTCACAGCCTCAGGGATTGGCTGGCCCGCAGCAGGCCACCATGCAAAGCATTGAGCCAGCACCGCCAGTGATAAAGGTCGCTCTATTCTTGATCCCCGTCGTCTTCGTCTGCTTCCGCCGGCGGCTCATCTTCAGAAGTCTCGTCTTCAGAAGCCTCGGGCTTCGTTTGTGTATCAGTGGTTGCCGACTCCGCACCCTCTGCAACGACAACTTCCTGCGCCTCGCCGTCCTCTGCGGACTCCGCATCCTCAGACTCTTCGTCCTCGTCTGGCGCAAGTTCGCGAATCTTGGTCACGCTCGAGACCTGATCATTCTTACGTAAGTTGACTGCCTTTACGCCTTGGCTGGCGCGCCCGATGGAGCGGAAGTCATCCGTATTCATGCGGACTAGCAGTCCCTTGACCGTGGTCACCAGGATCTCGTCTCCCTCCTCAACCTCTAGCGAGGCCACGACCACGTCGTCATCTTTAAGCTTCATGCTGGTGACGCCCTTCCCGCCGCGCTTTGTCAGCCGGTAGCCGGAACCTTGATCGATCTCCGCGATGCCGGTGCCGATATTGCTCCGCTTGCCCATGCCATGGTGAGTCACAGTCAGGATATCGACCCCTGGCTGAACTACCTCCATTGCCACAACCTCGTCACCCTTCTCTAAGTTCAGACGAATGCCGGTCACGCCGCGCGTCGCCCGTCCCATCGCCCGGGCACCCTCCTCCGGAAAGCGGCAGACTTTGCCAGCCGAGCTGAAGATCATGACTTGGTCATTACCATTCGAAACTTGCACATCGATCAGATCATCGTTCTCGTCTAAATTAATCGACTTGATGCCAATACGCCGCATATGGCGAAATTCGGAAAGCCTGGTCTTCTTGACCAAACCGTTACGAGTGGCGAAGAACAGGTAGCGGTTCTCATCATTGACACTGTCCACGGTCAGCATGGCCCGGATGCTCTCATCCTTTTCAATACCTACGAGGTTGATGATGGCTTTCCCGCGTGCGGTACGCATGCCTTCTGGAATCTCGTACACCTTGAGCCAGTGCATGCGCCCTTTGTCGGTGAAGAACAGAATGTAGTCATGCGTGCACGCTGTGAACAATTGGCGGACGTAATCCTGTTCCTTAGTCTGCATACCCTTCACACCCAAGCCACCGCGCTTCTGCGTGCGGAACTCCTCGAGCGGGGTACGCTTGATGTAGCCGGTGTCCGTGACGCTGATCGCGGTAATCGAACGCTTAATCAGGTCTTCGTAGTTGATGTCACCGCTGGTCTGCTCGATCTGAGTGCGGCGCTCGTCGCCATACTTATCGCGCACCTCGATCAGTTCCTCACGAACCACAGCCATCAGCTTCTCACGATAGGCGAGCAGGTCCTTAAGATAGGCGATCCGTGCCATCACTTCGTCGTACTCCGCGCGCAGATCATCCATGGCCAGCCCGACCAACTGGTGAAGACGCATTTCCAAAATTGCGGCAACTTGACGTTTGCTCAGCTCGAAGCGAGCAATCAGCCGGCTTGCAGCTTCATCGCGGGTGCGCGAGTCGCGAATGACTTTGACGACCTCGTCGATGTTGTCAGCCGCGATCAGTAACCCTTCGAGGATATGGGCGCGGTCTTCTGCCTTGGCTAGCTCGAATCGCGAACGACGAGTAATGACCTCAAAGCGATGGTCGATATATGACTGCAACAACTGTGGGAGGGTCATCGTACGCGGACGATTGCGGTCCACGACCAAGAACTGTGCGCCAGTGCGGCTCTCAAGCTGAGTATGCTTGTACAGCTGATTCAGCACCACGCTCGCCATCTCGTTGGTCTTCACATCTACGACAACGCGAATGCCAACTCGGCTACTCGACTCGTCATTAACATTCGAGATACCGGGGATCACCTTCTTATTCACGAGGTCCGCGATCCGGGTGATCATGGATTCCTTGTTTACTGCGTAGGGAATCTCGGTGATTATGATGCGTTCACGACCAGTCTTGGTCAACTCAATGGTCGATTTGCCACGCACGCAAATGACACTATGTCCGGTTTTGTACAGCTCGATGATCGGCTGCACGCCCATAATCGTTGCTCCGGTCGGATAATCCGGCCCGGAAATATGCTGCATCAGCTCCGTGACCGTGGCCTGCGGGTTCTCCATCAAAGCGACGGTCGCGTTGATTACCTCGGTCAGGTTGTGGGGCGGGATATTGGTCGCCATGCCAACGCCGATACCCGTAGCACCATTAACCAGCAGGTTCGGGTAGCGCGCGGGGAGGACGGTGGGCTCTTGGCTCTTCTCATCGAAAGTGGCCCGCATGTCCACCGTATCCTTGTCGAGATCAGTCAGCAATTCCTCAGCGAGGCGTTGCATGCGACACTCGGTGTATCGATAGGCGGCAGCTGCGTCACCGTCGATACTACCGAAGTTCCCCTGGCCATCGACGAGCTGATAGCGCATCGAGAAGTCCTGCGCCATACGGACCAGCGTATCATACACAGCTTGGTCGCCGTGTGGATGGTAGTTACCAATCACTTCACCGACCACTTTCGCGCACTTTGTGTACGAACGGCCATGACTCAGCCCGAGCTGGCGCATGGCATAGAGGATTCGGCGGTTGCCGGGTTTCAGTCCGTCACGCACATCAGGAATTGCGCGGCCTACATTGACACTAAGCGAGTACTGCAAGTACGCGGAGTGCATGATCTCTTCGATGTTGATGTCGTAAAGCGAACTATCAGCCATGGGGGGCCTCGCTGAATGGGTCTCAGTCTAAAAAATAGGGGAAAAGCTGCGCCGACGTCGGACTAGATGTCCAGATCCTTGACGGTGCTCGCGTATTTCTCGATGTAATTGCGGCGAGGTTCGACGTCGTCGCCCATCAGAAGTGTAAAAATGCGTTCGGCCTGGAAGGCGTCCTCAAGGTTTACGCGGATCAGCGCCCTGCGCTCTGGGTCCATTGTGGTCTCCCAGAGCTGGTCGGGATTCATTTCGCCCAAGCCCTTATAGCGTTGGATCTGGCTGCCTTGTCGGCCAGCGTTGTTGATCGCGTCGTAAAGCTCCAGGATGGAATTCAGGTCCTTCGGATCACCGCTATCACCGGCAAGGGAAAACAAGGCGGTGTCATTGTCCCCGTCGATTGCCGCGACACTGAAATTCAGCTCCTCCAGACGTCTTGCAAGCTCACCCATGTGCTTGGCTTCATAGATCCGGATGACCTCGATCGAAGGATGCAGCGCAGGTGCTTCCTCGTCCTCCTCCAGTTCAATCGGCTGCTCCAGATTTAAGCGTTCGTTTTGCTCCTGGGTCAACTTGGCCTCAGCATCTTCATCTGTCGCGTAGTAGCGTGTGCTCGTGCCGTCCGACTCACGCACATTTACCTGCACAATTGGAAACTCTCCACTGCTCTCATTGCGCTCTAGCAGGTAGTCAGCCGGTTGAATATCGTGGCGTATCAATCCGGTCGTCAAACGACGATATTCGCGGATACACTCTGTGAGCAAGCGCACAGTCTCCATTTCGAGCGGAACCTCCTCGCCCGTGCGGTGCACGTTCACTCGCTTAATTCCACTGTCGAACAGAAACTTGTCGAGCTCGTCTTCGCTCTCGAGGTAGTCCTCCTTCTTGCGTCGGCGGACGCTGAACAACGGCGGCTTGGCGATGTAGACATAGCCTGCTTCAATCAGCGGCTTCATCTGCCGATATAGAAAAGTGAGCAGCAGCGTACAAATGTGAGATCCATCCACGTCCGCGTCAGTCATTATGACCACACGATGATACCGGGCCTTGTCCAGATTGAACTCGTCAGCTCCGATTCCACAGCCGATTGCTGTGATCAACGCCTGGATTTCCTTGTTCCCCAGTAATTTATCCAAGCGCGCCTTCTCGACATTGAGCAACTTGCCACGCAACGGTAGAATTGCCTGAATAGAGCTATCCCGGCCCTGCTTGGCAGAACCACCGGCGGAATCTCCTTCCACGATAAACAGCTCGGTACGGGCGGGATCTCGTTCTGAACAGTCGGCCAGTTTCCCTGGCAACGAGAAGCTATCCAGCGCGCCTTTGCGCTGCGTTAGCTCGCGTGCCTTCTTCGCCGCTTCGCGCGCTCGTGCTGCCAGCAGGGTCTTATCGACGATATTCCGCGCAGCAGCTGGAGTCTCTTCCAGGTAGCGGCCGAGATGCTCGTACACCACCTGCTCGACAATGCCGCGCACCTCAGAGTTGCCCAACTTGGTCTTGGTCTGGCCCTCGAACTGCGGTTCCATGATCTTTACGCTAATCACCGCGGCCAGGCCTTCGCGAACATCCGTACCAGAAACCGGCTTTTCGTTCTTTAACGACGGAATCTGCTTCATGTAATTATTCAAGACGCGGGTCAGCGCACCCTGAAATCCGGAGAGATGCGTGCCACCTTCATGCGTGTTGATGTTGTTCGCATAGGTAAAAATGCTTTCGCTGAACGAGTCATTGTACTGCAGCGCGATCTCTACCATGACGTCGTCTCGTCCGGCATCCAGATAGATCACATCGTGCATTGTGGCACGTCCGGCGTTCAGATGCCCGACAAACTCAATGATCCCGCCCTCATAGTGGAACAGTTCTTCACGAACGCCCTCTTCAGGCCGCTCATCCTTGAGTGAGATTTTTACGCCTTTGTTGAGGAACGCCAGTTCGCGCAAACGCTTGGCCAGGATCTCCCACTTGTATTCGCCCACATTAAAGATGGACATGTCAGGCTTGAATGTCACGGAGGTGCCCGCGCCGTTGTCTGGGCGAACACGACTGAGCTTGCGAACCGTATCACCGCGCTCAAAGCGCATCGTGTGCGCGCCACCGTCGATCCGCACCTCGACTTCCAGCCATTCACTGAGCGCATTCACGCAAGACACACCCACGCCATGCAACCCGCCCGAAACCTTGTAGCTCTCGCTATCGAACTTACCGCCAGCATGCAGCACGGTCATGACGACCTCAACCGCTGGTTTCTGCTCCTTCTCATGCATGCCGATCGGAATGCCACGTCCATTATCCGAGACAGTGATGCTATCATCCACGTGGATCGTGACGTAGACAGTGTCGCAGTACCCAGCCAGCGCCTCGTCGATACTGTTATCAACCACCTCGTATACCAGATGATGCAGGCCGCGCTCGCCGGTGTCACCGATGTACATGGCCGGGCGCAAACGGACGGCTTCTAGACCTTCTAGAACCTGGATATTGCTCTGATTGTAATCGGCTGTCCCCCCTAAGGGCGAATCGCTCGTCGGCTCGTCAGGCACGCGGTAGCCTCCACACTGTCACATTAATGGTCTAAGTCGTTGGCGTACATTACAAGATGAACGATCTAAAACAACGCGCGTGCGTCAAAAAGGATGTGCGAATCGCCACGAAACGGCCTTTTTTAGTCGCTGTGGGCTTTATATGCAAATTTGATCGGCATCTAGCCAACCCATAATAACGGCCTCAGGGATCAAAAGCTGCGAAATCCGCCAAATTCAGAAAGGCGCTGGTAGCCCGCACTGGACATTATCGATAATCCCGGCACCTTGCTACCATGAAAGCTATCCTCCCCAGTATGGTCCTGCTGTGTTTTGCGAACTTCGCAACCGCTGCAGACTGGCCCCGGTTTCTAGGTCCGGCTCAAACCGGCGTATCCGCTGAAACAGAGCTAAACCTAAACTGGGAGAAGCACCCTCCCGCGGTCCTCTGGCGCTACAAGACCGGTTCTTCGTACAGCCCGCCAGTGGTAGCCGCTGGCAAGCTGTACGTGTTTCACCGGCGGCGCAACGAGGAGGTGCTGGATGCGCTCGACGCGCAGACGGGGATACGCCTCTGGCGCCACAGCTATGCCACCACCTACAAGGATCGCTACGGGTACAGCAACGGTCCGCGCGGTTCACCCACGGTTGACGGCGACCTCGTGTTGATTTTTGGCACCGAGGGTCGGCTGCGTTGTCTCGAAGCCAGTGACGGCTCACTCCGCTGGGAGCGAGAGGTCAATCGGGAGTTCAACGTACCGCAAAACTTCTTCGGCGCTGGGACGGCCCCCGTTGTGTACGACGACCGTGTCATGATCAACGCCGGAGGCAAGGACGGCCACGGCGTAATGGCTTTTTCGTTGCACACCGGTAAGACGCTCTGGACTGCGACCGACGACGCTGCGAGCTACGCCACCCCAATTACATTGGACGTGTCCGGCACCCCGGCGCTAGCCTGCCTCACGCGCAGCCACCTTCGTGTTCTTGGGATCGCCGATGGAACCGAGGTCTGCGCCTACCCGTTTCGAGCGGAGGTCAATGAATCCGTCAACGCGGCATCCCCTGTCAGGGTTGGCGATTCACTCTTGATCACAGCGGCCTACAAGGTCGGCTCCGCACTCATCGGTGCGAACTCCGCAGCTGAAGTCTGGCGCTCGCAAACTGCATTGGAAGGGCACTGGGCCACACCCATTTTTCACGATGGTTACATCTACGGCTGTCACGGCCGCCACGAGTCTGGGGCGGACATTCGCTGCCTGGATGCGAAGGACGGTCGCGTGGCCTGGAAGAGCCCGCGCGGGCTGGGAAGATCCACCTTGCTAATGGTCCAAGAGCACATCATCGTCCTCGGTGAGCGCGGGCACGTGGCTCTTCTGGAAGTGACGCCGAATGCCTACACGGAAGTTTCCCGTCGCAAGAACGTCCTGGGCCACCCCGCGTGGGCACCTCCGGTCGTTGCCAATGGCCTCCTCTATCTCCGTGACGAGCACCAGGTGGTTTGCCTGGATCTACGCCCTCCGCAGCAATAGCGCGGTCCCGGTTCACTCTTCCGCGACTGGACTAGACGGCGCCTCCAGCGCGTCCAGCAGAGACTGCAGCTTGGCATTTTCCCGCAGCTTCACGACTTCCGGATGCCTCGAGAAATCGGCGATCTGTCCTTTGTAGAATTGCTGCATTGCACCGACATCCTGAATCAGAGTTTTCAGCCCCGGCTCCTGACTTAGCTCCGCGACTGAGGCAAGTAACTGTGGCGTCGTTAAGATTTTCATGACTGCAGATTCAAGGTCCAGAATAGTCTCCCGCCCTGCGAGCTGCTGAAACTGCTGATGAGTGAGCTTCGGCAGCGGTGCTTCGTCTCGCGCCAGTTCGTCTTGGTAGACTTTCGCAGCATCCGGATCAAAGGCGAGTTGCACGATATCTTCTGCGCGAACGACGACGGTCTTGCCATCTGCTTGCGAAATCATATAGCGATCATCGTCAATCGCTTCGACAACTCCTGAGACGACTATAGCGTCGTCGAGCTGGAGTCTAACCGATTGCCCCTGGCCCATCCCCTGTCCGAAGCTCACCAGACAGGTAGCGAGCAGTGCAAACAGGCGAGTCACCTGCTACGCGTTCTTGGGACGCCGAGGGCCCGCCACAATCGCCCAGAGAAACCGGCGCAGCGCCCGGATGCGGAACAGCGGTGGCTCATCGAGATCAGCGCAACCCACAATAAACGGCCAGGTCAGCAGGGATTTCGTTAACTCCACAGACGCACGCACATAGCGCCGCTCGTCAAAATACATCCAGGCGCACTGGAACATGTTAAACGCGATCACCCGAAGCCAGAACGGATAGTTGTACTTCGGGATCACGTCGCTCGCGCGAGCCTTGCGAATGACCGCGCGCATATTCTGCTTCATCCGATCTGAATGTTTGCTCATACTATTGGGATGGTTACGAACATAGCCGAGCACGTCTTCAGTCAGATAGCCCTTGTACTTGGCCCCGATCCGAATCCACATATCTCTATCTTCGGAGCTGGTGAGGCTCACATCAAAGAACCCGACCTCATCGAATACCTCACGGCGCACCATCACCGCTGAGGCACCAAAGCGCTGCTTGAGGATAATGTCTTCCGGCCTGTAGAAGCCATAGAAGTCATCATCGCGCGTCACTTTCCCGTATGGCTTCCCCTCTGGGTCGACCCTGACAAATTTCCCCGCCACGATCCCGAGAGAATCGTCATTGTCAGCAAAAACGCCGATGCACTGCGAGACCAGGTTTGGCAGCCAGAGATCGTCTGCGTCCAGAAACGCGACGAAGGGCGTCTTGGCGGCACGAATCCCGGTATTTCGCGAGGCGGGCAATCCAGCGTTATCCTGATACACATACTCGACCTTGTCACCGTACTTCGCGACGACTTCAGCAGTGTTGTCCTTGCTGCCATCATCGACCACAATGATGTGGACGTTAGGATAGTCCTGCTGGAGGATAGAATCGATCGCAGCCGACAGGAAGTGCGCGTAGTTATAGGCAGGAATCACTGCCGAGACGCCCGGCAGGCTGCCGCTATCAGTACTCATACTTGGGCAAGACAGCTGCGAATGGCCTCTACGACCTCAGAGCGCTGCTCGATGGTAAGCTCGGGATAGACTGGGATCGCCAGTGACTCTGCGGCTGCGGCCTCAGCGTTTGGACAGTCGCCTGGCTTGCCGCCAAATTCCGCAAAGCACTCCTGCAAATGAAGAGGAAGTGGGTAGTAAATCTCACAGCCCACTCCGGCAGCCTTCAAATGTGCCTGCAACCGATCCCGGTGCGGAGTTCGCAGATTGTACTGATTGAAAATATGCCGCGTGGTCGTGGCTGCAACAGTCGGCAACGCAAGGCCTTGCAGATCGAGCTCGGCAAATGCCTCATCATACCAGGCCGCGTTCGCTACCCGCCCTTGATGCCACGCATCCAGGCGAGGAAGCTTAACTCGAAGTATCCCAGCCTGGAGGGCATCAAGGCGAAAATTTCCACCGACATGCTTGTGATAGTACTTCGGGTATGAGCCGTGCATCCGGTACTGCTGAAGCAATGTGGCGGTGGCGGTGTCGTTGGTGACAACCATGCCGCCATCCCCGAAGCAGCCGAGGTTCTTACTCGGAAAAAAGGAAAAGCAACCATAGTGGCCCATTGTCCCCGCCTGGCGACCCTTGTACTCTGCGCCAATGGCCTGCGCTGCATCTTCGATCACGATAAGGTCGTGACGGGAAGCCAATTCCATAATCGGGTCCATGTCTGCACATTGGCCGAAAAGATGGACAGGAATGATCGCTCTGGTCTTACTCGTGATCGCTGCTTCGATCGCCGCCGCGGAGACATTGAGGGTGTCGGCTTCGACATCGACAAAAACTGGGGTAGCGCCAAGGCGATAGACGGAACCAGCAGTAGCAAAGAAGGTATAGGTCGGGACGATCACTTCATCGCCTGCTCGCACCCCTGCCACCATCAGGGCAGCGACAAGCGCATCTGTTCCGGAGGAAACGCCGACTGCGTGGCTAGCACCAGTATAGGCGCAGACATCGGCCTCGAGGCCTTCTACAACGGGCCCCATGATGAAGCGCTGGGTCTCACATACGTCGGTAAATGCGGCGGCAATCTCATCCTTCAGTGGGAGATACTGCGCCTTGAGATCAAGAAGAGGGACAGGCATGGCAGGTCTTGAAAGGGGTGGGAATCAGTTTCCAAAGCCCAAGCCGAAATTCGGCAGCGACTTCAGGTAGAAAAGGAGATAGGCTTCGAGCTCGTCTTCCTCCTTCTCAAAGGAAAGCGAAGCCATCCAGCAGTTCAGGTCGCGCAAAAGCTCATAGCGCTGGCGCACTAAGCTTCCGGCCTCAAGGTCAAAGAAAAGATGAGCACGCACTGTGGTCTTGTCGTTGATCGGCATACCAGCTGAGAGGCGAACAGACTCGTTCTCGTCATAAACGATCGGGAAGTAATCCATCGTCAGGACTTGCGTCAACTCAGAGACCATTGAGTAGTTATACCGGCTCTTGAAGTTATCCTGGTAAAGATAGGCAATGTCGAAAAAGAACTTCTCATTGTCTCCGTACCGCGCACCAAGATGGGAGACGTTGAATCGGCCGTCGCCAGCGTTGACCAGCGAGTGCCACCAGAACTGAATGTCCTCGGTCGGAGCGACGTCAATGACTAAGCCGAAGTCACCGGCTTCATCCTCGTCGGCCTCAGTCTCATGGTAGAAGTCATAGTAGGTCTCGATGCGGGCAAACGTGTAAATGCGCTTGTCTCTGCGGGTCTGGAATCGCTGCTCAATGCCAATACGCGTGAAGTGAGTCTCATCAACGCGGTCGATCTCGTCAAAGAAGTAAAGCTCGTCCGAGGAGACATCTGGGTCGGAAATGTAGGTGTGATTCAAGTAGGGCTCGACAACATGGCGGACGCCGTCAATGCCGAGATGCTCGTTCTTGATACCATCCCAAGTGCTGTGCAACTTCGTACGCAACTCAAAGCCAACTTCCGCAGCCGCGTTGGTCTGCTCGCCCCCAGCTTCGTTGTAGCCTTTGAATTCCCCGACCACGGTCGGGGCACCACGGGGGATATCCAACCCGAAGTTCTTGTTGAGTTCGTCGTTGCTCACAGCTTCGGTTGAGGAGTTTTCGTACCAAGTCACCCGTCCGCCAACACGAGGCGTGAAGTCAAAATGGCCCAGCTTCAGCGGCAGGAACAGGAAATGCATGGTGTCGAAGCGGGTGGTCTCGTAGTCGATGCCACGCTGCGCATTGGCGACGGTCGGAAGGTCATATTCGCGCCATTTCATGCGCAGGCGAGCCCCACTGGACTCTCCCTGATACTGCAGCGCTGTGTTTAGCAGTTGCTGTCTTGGGACCGTAAGCTTCAACTCGGGCAGCTTTTCGGCAACCGTAAAAAAGTCGTTGAGCTGGGCACGTGCATTCAGGCTGACCGTAAAGTTGTCTCCGAGATAACTGAGATCGGCGAAATTCGGGGGTTGAGCCATGTCGCGGTACTCTTGCTCAAAAAAGTCGTAAAGCACATCGCTGTCGCTCAGGTAGTCCCCGTGCACCTGCATCGTCAATCGGTCTGTGAAGTCTGTCCGATGGTGCAGTTGAATGCGGTAATGCTCATCCTCAATTGCATAGCGGCCATTGTACTTCTCACCGCCAACGCGACGATCGTACAGTGGGTCGTCATCCATCTGGCCCCAGAGGTACAGGTCGGTCGTAGATTTGTCGTGCTTGACGACGAGTTTGTTGTCGATCCCGAACCCGCGGTTGGTGTAGTAGTTTACACCCAGTTTATTCGTCACGTCCGGTGTCATGCGCCAGCGCTTGGCAAGACGAAACATCCCGCCATTGTCGGATTCGTAGCCTGCGCGGAACTCTAGTCCGCGGTAGTCATTGTCCAAGTCTCCCCAGATAACTGGCACGTAGAAGACGGGTACGCCGCCGATCTTATAGACAACGTTGTTCGCCCGAAAGCGGCCGTCCGGATGATAGAGGACCTTGCCCGTCTGCAGGCGCATGACCTGATTACACGGAGAGATCGTGGCGTCATTCACGATCAGTCGGCCATCTGCCATGCGTGACGCCCCGGAGCCGCTGATATGCCAGTCGTCCACGACGGTATAATGCTCGTTGAATGAGAGCGACTGCTCCTTGAGATTTCCCTGTACGTAATCCCCTTTCCAAGTGTCGCCTTCCCGATCTACGACCACGTTGCCGCTAGCGTATACGTCTTGAGTTTCGGTATTGATCCAGACCTTGTCTGCCTTCAGCGAGCTGGACAGGTAGGTGATCGTCACATTGCCGCTGAGTACGGCTTCCTTGGTTTTAGGATCAAACTCCGTAAAGTCGGCTAAGACGCTGACGTCTTCGGGGATATCAAGGCCTTGGGCGGCAAGCCAAGGTGCTGTCAGGAGCAGGGCGAAGCATAGGGCGGGCAGTGCAGCAAGTCGGTACATCTCATTCCTTCGGTAATGGCTTGTAAGCGGGTACCTGCATTCCGGCTGGAACACAGGATATCGTCACTTTGCTAGTACGACGATCAATACGACGACCAGCACGCATAAAAAAATTAGCAATCCCACGATGAGCGGATCACGGCCAGAGCTCACTGCTACATCCTCGTACTCATCATCATCAATCTCTTCGGGCTCACGTTCCGGCTCTGGTGCCCTTGACTGTGCCGGGGGTCGGCGGTAAGGCGTAGACGGCGAGTGCGCGGTAGGGGGTGCCAGCCGCTGTGGCGGCGCAGGCCGACGAGCCCTGGGCTTGGGGGGCCGATAAGGGGCGGTCCCGGGTGGCTTGATCAGAAACTCACAGCCGCATTCCGGACATTCCGCAACAGCACCAAAAAACTCCTGGGACACCTCGAACCGGGCTCGACATTTGGGACAGCCGATGTCGCTGTCAGTGGCCACGGAGTAGATAATGTTGGCGGCCGCATCTGCCGGGGCAGGGATCGGCGGATCGTCTGCCTGTTTCCGCTGCATCATGCCCATACCGGACCGAGACAGCAAAACGGTAGCCGTTACGCCGTAATCTTGAAGTTTGTGTTCAACCTCAATACCGCTCTTATTCCTAGGCCCTTGCGGGGAATATGGTGGGACTCTAGCCATGCAACGTCATAAATTTAGACATATGGATCTGACAAATAACTGCCTTTGTAAGGGCCTAAATTTTACACCGGCAACGAAAGAAGTACAAACTTGATGGAGACATTTACTCCAGCGGTTTCGTCTGGTACAGTTCGGGCTCGCTGCACATCTTCGCCGTATGGAATACGATCGGATCGTCGATTATGAAACAAATACTTATCCTCCTGCTGGCTGCAATAACCCAAATAGCACTCGGTAATTCCGGGGAAAGCCCTGTGCGCGCCGCTCTGGCTCGCGGTGATTACGAGCGCGTGGCTGAGTTGTTGCAGAAAGTTTCCGAAGCCAGTCTCGAGCAATGGGCAGCGCGTTGCGAGCTAGCCCGCGCGAAGGGACGCTACCAGAAAGCCTTGGAGCTCGCGCAACGCGTTTGGCAAGAATCCCAGGCGCCCGATGCTGCCGTAGAGATTTCACGAGCAGCAACAGCGATGGGAGACCATCAAAAAGCTTTGGTACGACTGAAGGAGGCCCTGCAACTGGCGCCGCAATCGGTGCAAACGCGTGTTGAACTGGTACGAGTTGCACGGATTGTGGGGGATGAGACCATACTCCGACAGCAGTCGCGCTACTTCTTCGCTCTATTTCGGCGTACGGGCGCGGATGATGCGGTGGGCACGACTGCCTGCGCGTTTGGCGTCCAGGACGACGACCCCAAGGGGGCCTGGAATGCCTATCAGGATGCCCAGCAAGCCGACCCGTCGTATCTGCCAGCGTTCGTTCTAGGCGGCGAGGCATGCGCGCAGTCCCTTTCTTGGGAATTCGCCACCGAGTGCTACAACAAAGCGCTGGCATTGAACCCCAGGCATCCTGATGTGTTGGCAGGCGCGGCTCGGGTTGCCGTAGAGCAAGGCGACTATTCCCAGGCGCAAGAGCAGGTGGAGTCGGTCCTGACGCTGAATCCAAGACACGTTGCAGCGCTCCGTCTGCAATCGCGGCTCTTATGGCTGGGCGAAGAGTACACGGCCTCCCGCGCAGCGCTCGAGCGAGCTCTCGAAACAAATCCGAAGGATGTTGAATCAGTTGCCTGGCTGGCGGCTTGGTACGATGGCCGGCAACAACTTACCAAGCGTGACGCCACCATCGCCAAGGCAATAAGCCTTCGCACAAACGCAGCAGGCGTGTACGTGATTCTAGCTCGCGCCGCGGAACGCCGCTACCAGTTTGACCGAATGGAACTATGGGGGCGCAAGGCGATGCTCGAAGACCCCGCCAACTGGGCTGGCAAGTACCTCGCCGCTGTCGCCCTTCTACGCCAGGGAGAGGAAGATGAGGGGCGCAAGCTTCTTGATGAGGCCTTCTCCCTGAACCGGTTCAACCTATGGGCGTATAATATGCTCACCGTCTTGGATAAGGAATATGATGCCCGCAAGTTTCTGACCAAGGAGACGGAGCATTTTGTCGTAAGGCTTGATAAGCAGGAAGCCAAGGTTCTCTGGCCCTATCTCGCCCCCGCCTTGGAGGAGATCTGGGACACCTATACCGTCAAATATGGCTTGGAGCCTGTGGGGCCGCGGCAATTCGGTGGCAAGGTTCTCGTAATTTTTCATCCGACGCACCAAGACTTCTCCGCACGGATTACCGGCCTACCCGGCCTTGGCGCACTCGGCGTTTGCTTTGGTCAGGTTATTTTGTTGCCGTCACCGAGATCCAGCAAGTTTGGCACCACCACGTTCAACTGGCGCGAAGTCCTACGTCATGAATTCCTGCACGTCCTGACCCTGCAGGCCACCGACTACCTCGTCCCGCGCTGGTTCACCGAAGGCATCAGCCAATTTGAGGAGTCCAACGCAGGAACCGATATGGATGATGTCCTCGTAGATGCTTTGATGGCGGACGAGCTTCGCCCCATTCAGACTTTGAATGCCGGGCTGACTTTGCCGAAGAGCCGCCAGAGCTTCTCCACCTCTTATGCCTACTCCCGGGAAGTCTGCCGCTACATCGTAAATACCTATGGATTTCCTGCCTTGCTAAACATGCTGCGCGGCTACAAAGAGCGCACGCAAACCTCCGTCCTGGTCCCCGATACAACCGGGGCAACGCTCGCTGAATTCAATGACGGCGTTCGCTTGCACATGAAGCAGATCCTGCGGCTCAAGGAGCCTGCCAAGTCCGCAACGGCCAGCTTCGAGGCACTACTGGAATTGCCAGAGGACAGCTTCACTGCGGTCGACTGGGGCACTCTGGCCGCCGCATATCTCGATGGCGGCGACGGCGATGAAGCCCGGCGCGCCGCCGATCGCGCGCTCGCCCTCGACAAGGCCCAGCCCCAAGCGGCACGTGTGCGCGGAATTATGCTCGCGAATGATGAACCGGAGCGCGCCGTGGAATACCTGGACATTGCGCTAAAGGCACATCCCGATGACTACCAAGCCGCTATGATTGCCGCCCGTCTCGCAGCCAAGGCCGAGCAGAAGACCGACCAAATCCGTTACCTCCAACTGGCCCTTGACGCCTCCCCGCGCTGCGTCGGGCGCTGTGGCGGCGCCTACCTGCCCCTAGCAACTGTGCTCCGTAAGTCGGACCGAGCTGACGATGCGCTGAGTATACTGGAGAGGCTCACGGCCATTCACACCAGTGATGCAAAGGCCTACGTGATGATGGCTGAGCTTCTGGCAGAAAAAGGTCACTATGAGGCAGCGTTGACGGCCTACGAGAACGCGATAGATGTCAGCCCGTATGAGGTCGAGATTCACGCTGCGGCTATGGAGGTGGCCCTTGAAGTGGGCGACCGAGCGCGCACGAGGCGGGAAGCTACCGCCGTCTTGGCGCTGGCTCCTCGCACGGCTGAGTGCCTGGTCGTTCTCGCAGACATCCTCCTGGAGGAGAAGGATTATGCCGAAGCTGCCAAGATCATCAGCCGTCTGCGGCGCGTGGACCGAGCGCATGCAAAGCTTGCCGAGTTCGCCAAGCGGCTGGCCGAGCAGTGAAGCCCCTCAGAAACAAGACTACCCGCTGAAAGTCGAGTTGACCTCCAGCGGGTAGTTTTTGCTCCGAAATCTGCGGGATTAGCGCTGAGCGAGCAGCTCCAAGAGCTGTAAAAAGGTGCTCACCGACTGATGCTGACGATGCGTCCGAGTAGGAGCCGGATGCTGCGGCTGACGGGTTTGCTCATGCCTCTCACCGTGGCCATATTCGTGGTGAGGACGGGCGGGGCGTTGGGCATGGTCATGTCCCTCGTGGCCACGCTCGGGTTGAACGGCACCAGCACCGCAGCGAGCAGATGCCAGCTGGTGACGCAGGCTATTGACCAGGCGCTCCTGATCCCGAACTTCACGGCGATTCCCAGCAAGGGCGTCTGCCGCACAACGATGGGTACGCTCAACCCGGTTCAGTACGGCTTCTGCAGGTGCAAGCCTGCTGGCCAAATCTCGGCAGCGATGCTGCAGCGGAGCCTGCTCCGCTTGGATCCGGCATTGGTCGGCCTTCAAACGAGTCAGTGAGGAGCAGGCCCGGCTCAGGCGCTGTTCGATGACTGCGTGACTATTGCTACTGGGCCGGCACCCATGATTGTAGCGGGATGGGGCCTGGGTGCGGGCTTCGCAAAGACGCGCTTTCAAGTTGCGAATGAAGTCTTCCACCCTGCAGATCTCGGAGCGAAGACTGCGCAACTGCCGTTCGTTGGCAGCCAACCGAGACTGCACTGAGCTGTGATCATTCCGGATGCCGTTGGCCTGCTGTTGCGCTTGGCGCAGGCGGTGGTGCTCGACCTGCTCAGCTTGGAGTAACCGGGGTGTCTGGCGCCGGGCATTGCACAGCACCTGGTCTGCGTTTCGAATCTCCCGTTCCAATCTGTGCATCTCGCATTGGTCAAGCTGACAGCTGTGACGAGCCTGGGTGGTACCGACCAATGCCAGAGTAACGAGAAGAGTGATGATCGTGGCCTTCATGATGATTTCTCCGTGATTGACTTCGTTTGTGGTTGCAGCGGCTTTTAGTACCGCCTTCTGCAACCTCCGACGAACGCCAAAGAAGACCTATTCACGCTCTTTGTCTATTTTTTGGAAAGGCCATCGATGCGGGCCAAGGCTTGTTGCAACTTTTCAGTGCTTTCCTGTAGACCGCCATACCGATTCCGCGCTAGCCACTGTGCAGCGTGCGTCCGGATGATGTGGTGCAAATCCGCGCGTAGGTCCGCTTCCGTCCAGGAGCCGCCTCTGGCATGCATCGCCCGGCGAATAGAGTGGAGCGTACATGCGATCGCGTGCTGTACTTCGAACCGGACCTCGCAGCCATCCTCTGAGCTCAGGGGCGCATCATCAAGAAGACGCTGCAGGCCAAGCACATGTGCCTCTGCTGCGAGAAGTTCCTCGTCACCGACGTCTGTCGCCTGCTCAGCACCCGTTAGCAGCATCTGATGAATCATCGTGCAGTTTCGCGGGTTCACGGCCGCGAAACAGTTTCGCGTTCTGCCCAATTCCAACAAGACCTGCCCGCCAGTCGGGTCCTCATCCTCAAGAAAGTGAAGGCTGACAGCCGCCCCAATATCCGCGCCTCGATTTTGGTCCAGGCCCCAGGCATAAGCAGCCCCTGCCGCAAAACCGACGTAGCTGACCGGTAGCACCTGGTGGTGGCCACCATCTCCCCAGTCCGTAATCAGATAGCCACAAGCGCCGAACTTGCGCCCGTTCTCCGCTGCGCGCTGAAGGTTCACTAGGCAGTTATCGGTGTTTCCGGTGATGCTGTTCCAGCTGCTAGTGCCAGGGCAGACGTAGAAGTCTACGCCAGCATCCGCGAACGCCGCACATTCGGTTTCGAACGGATGATCCGCTTGATAGCCCCAATTCAGGGCGATGCAGTCCGGCGGAAGCTCCGAGATCAACTCCGGCCGATGAAGAATGATATCTCCCCAGAATTGCATGCGGCGGCTACGTGCTACACACAGCTGATCAATCTGCTGGAGGAATCTCAGGTAGACAGCGGTCGTACCGTCCCGCTCTGCTTCCTCACGCGAGCGACCTTTACCCAACTCCCAGGTTTCATCGCAGCCCACATTGACCATCCCACTTCCGAAATGCGGCAGGAATTCATCGTACAATCCCGCCAAAAAATCCAGGCTGGCTTGGTCTGGGTATAGGGTCGAGCCACACTCACTCCAGCCGCCATGCTCGCGTTCAAATCCGGCCGGGGACTCAGCCAGATGCTTGTACGCTTGATGTTTCAACCAACGCTCCATGTGCCCAAACGAGTTTAGATTCGGCACCAGCTCCACATAGCGGTCACGGCAATAGCGATCGAGATCCGCCAGCTCTTCGTGTGTGAATGGGCTGGCGTCGTGCCAGACTGCTTCATGTGCCGAGAACGCAAACGTGTGCTCGATATAAAGCTGTAACTGGTTGATCCGCACAGATGCCAGACGATCGATCAGTTGCTTCAAGGTCGCGACTGTCGGGACCTTGCAACGACTCACGTCCAGCATCACACCGCGCGCCGGAAAATCTGGGCTGTCAGTGATCTTCAACACGGGACTCTCGCGCCCGAACTGCCGCAGCAGTTGGGCCGCAGCCTGCACGCCATAGAAGACGCCAGATTCGGTCGCAGCCCGCACCTGAATACCAGTCGGGCCGGTGCTGAGCGTAAAGCCGTCTGCGGGAAGCTCTGATTCAGCTTCCAGCTTTGCTGCCAGCAAGACAACTCCGGAGCTTGGCAAAGCCGCCGACACGCGACAGCGGCATCTGAGTATCTGCCCCACCTGCCGACTGATCTCAAGAATCCGGTCACGAAGCGCATCTGAACACGCTGCAGGGAGACAGATCCACTCTCCAGCGAGTCGCACCGTTCCAGCGCCTGCTTCGATTTCTCGAGGGAGCGGAAAAAGCGAAAGCTTCATGGCCGACATCCGCGATCTAGTGGAAATTAGCCGGTCATCCTGACCAGCACGCTGGAGCCAATGAGCGGATTCGAACCGCTGACCTGCTCATTACGAGTGAGCTGCTCTACCGACTGAGCTACATTGGCGCTTCGCGAGGCAAAACGGTATAATACGAATCGCCTCAAATAATTCAATAACAGAACAGGCTTTGCATGCGAATTGTATTAGCCCCGGATTCCTTCAAGGAGTCTCTTTCTGCCCCAGCGGCCTGTGAGGCAATGGAGCGCGGGATCGAATCGGCGCTGGAGAATGCAGACGTGACTCCCCGGCCGATGTCCGACGGCGGAGAGGGGATGCTGGATGCCGTGCAGGCGGCAATTCCGGTTTTGACGCGGAAGAAAGCAGTCGTACAGGATGCTCTGGGGCGCCCTGTCAGCGCGACTTGGCTGTGGGATTCTGACCGCAAACTTGCAGTGATTGAGAGCGCAGCCGCTTGCGGCCTCGCCCAGATCCCGCCGGCATTGCGCGATGCTGGCAGGGCGAGCTCGTTCGGTGTTGGCCAGCTACTGCGCGCGGCACTCGATGCCGATGCGCGCGAAATCATCATCGGAATCGGCGGCAGCGCGATGACTGACGGAGGAACCGGAATGGCCAGCGCGATCGGCTACCGCTTCCTTGATGCCCTCGGCGTTCCGCTTTCGCCAGG
>DMTJ01000347.1 GCA_003477185.1 Lentisphaeria bacterium | reverse complement strand
CCTGGCAGAGCACTACATCATCGCCGATCAGATTCGCCAGCATGGGCTCAAGATGGTCAGCCTCGCTCCCCGCTTCATTGGTGAACTCGAGAAGGGCGTGGACTACAAGGGCGACCTGGATGCCCTGAACGCGTCCATGCGCGATCACAATGCCATCGCCGAACTGCTCGGCCCCTACAAGCTCAGCCTGCACTCCGGTTCGGACAAGCTGTCCATGTACGAGATTCTCGCTCGGAACACGCACGGCCGCTTCCACGTCAAGACCGCTGGCACCAGCTATCTCGAAGCCGTACGCGTCGCCGCCAAACACGACGAAGCGCTGTTCCGCCGCATCATCGACTTCGGCCGCGAGCACTACGAGACCGACCGTGCTACCTACCACGTCTCGGCCACTCTTGACTGTGCCCCCACCACTGAGGGACAGTCGCTCGAGACTTTGGAGAAGCAATATCTCGGCATCTGGGCAGAAGTGCCCATGGGCAAGGGCTTCACCGAGCCAGGCCGCCAGATCCTGCACTGTACCTTCGGCTCTACGCTGACCGATCCCGAGTTGGGCGGCGCGCTGCGTAAGGTCCTCGATGACCATCAGGACACCTACACCGAGCTGTTGGCCGATCACTTCTCGCGTCATCTCGAAGCGCTGCAAAGCGGAATGTAAGAAACAACTTGCGCCCCCGCCACGTCAGCCCGTCTGGCGTTGCGGAGTTCGCAATTTTTAGGAGGAACCACCATGAACGATCCTTTTCACGCCGTCCTGCTTAACTGGCTGGACGCGGTCAACGCCGTCGATGTCGATCGCATCGCGGCCATGTACGCCAGCGACGCCGTCCTGCTGCCCACGTTTTCCAATCGCGTCCGCAGAGATGCGCCGGCGCGTCGAGATTACTTCGCCGGGCTCAGCCCCTGCGAAGACCTGCTCGTGGCAGTAGACACGGACAGCCTGGCGATCCAGTCCTCAGGCGACGACACCGCCGTACTCAGTGGACTCTACACCTGGACATTTGTCCGAGACGGTGCTGACTTTCGGTTCGTCGCCCGCTTTACCTACGTCGTCAAGCCGTCGGCTCCGGCTCCGATCCTCCATCATCATTCGTCGGAGGTACCGCCGCAGTAAGGCGGTAGACCAGCAGCGCAGCTGCGCCCATCGCCACCACCCAGGGCAGCGCCGAAGCCGCGCCCTGCAAGCCGACTAGCTCGCCCCAGTTGAAGTGTTGAAGCTGGTAGACTTCGCTGCTGGCTTGGTCCCGGATCTGCCCCGGAAACGGATGCAGCCGACTGCCCCTCCCTGTCACCATGTCCCAGAACCAGCCAGTGTACGCCCGTAGCGGAGACAGCCGCGCGTTCTCCGGATAGGATGCGGAAATCATCGCGATCAGGCTCATGCATACAATCCCCGCGGCACTGAGCAGCACGGCCCCGGCTCGCGCCCAACGGTACCCTGGCAACCAGCACAGCGGCACGACATACGCGATCAACACCGGGATCTGGTACCGCGGGCCAATGCAGTAGCCACCATGCCAACCGTTGAACGTCAGGTTCATCGCCAAAAATCCCCCGGCCATCAGCACGCAGACCACGCAAAACACCCGATCCCGATTCCGCCCCGTCAGTGGCAGCAGCAACAGGCCGAGCAACAAAACCGGCATAAATCTGAATGCCCCGTGAAAACCGCTGAAACTCAGGCCATAGATTGCTTCTGCGTAAAATTCACTAAACAGCCCCGCATCGTCCTGAAAAATAGGATTGATATAGAAGTTGGCGATCCGCCACGGCGCCCCAAAACAGACCGTGTGATACCAAGCGAACAAGCCCAGCGCCGGAAGCCCCCCCAGGCAGAAGGTCCCGAAAGAGCGCAGATCACGCCGCACCAGATAGCCGACGCCGATTGCGCACACCGCAATTGCGCACGAATACTCGCAGAGAACCGCTGCTCCGGAGCACGCTCCCACAGCCAACGGTGTGCGCACTCCGCAACGCTGAAACAGCGACAGCGCCACGATCACAAACGCCGCCGCCGTACAATGTCCCCACAACTGTGTCGCGTACGGAAACAGAAATGTCCCCCAGTACAACGAGACCGTGCAGAACACCGCCCAGCGCAGTCGCCCTCCGGAGAGGCGCAGAAACAGGAACAGCGCAAAGGGCAACGACAGCACCAGCGGCACGACCGTCACCAGCACGTGCACCAAGTACGCATTCCACAATGCCGGTCCAGGCGCGGCCGGATCCACGCCCACTAGGCGTTCCGCATGGTAGAAACAAAAGTACGCGGGGATCCCCAGCAGAGACGAGCCAGGCGCCTTATTCGAGTAAAAATGCCCTTGAAAAAAGGACCAATCGCCCGTGTTCTTGCCCGCCCGATGGTCCGAAATAAAGCTGTCGATCGAGAATAGCGGTGCCCCGCCTTCAACCGTCGCAAAAATCATGTCTAGCCGGGCGTTATGATTCCACTGCGCACCGTTGTAGAAGTAAGCATGAGAAATCAAGAGCGCAGCGGCGAGAATCACGACGACACGGATCGTCTGCGCAGCCGGTCGCAAATCTGAAGAGGGTCTAGATGCTTGGTCTGTCACTACATGAAGCGCTTGTCTTGCTGGTCGCGGTGATCCTGTTTGTTCGCCCGGAAGACCTGCCACGGTTTGTGCGAACGATCGGCAAGTTCTACGGCAAAGTCCAACAGTACGTCTACGAAGCCCGTGCGTCTACGCGAAGCACGCTTCGCGAGATCCAGGAACTCGATCGCCAGGCGAAAGATGCCATCAAAGGCGCCACCTCGCCCTTCAAAGACGCCTTTGTCTCCCCTACCCCCTTCCACGACGAAAAACACGATTACTGCGAAAGCGCCGACGACTACTGCGACGAAGACGACGGGCACGAGGAATACTACCGAGACGAAGACTACAGCGATCTTGGTGAAGACCACGAAGCAGACGACGCCTCGGCTGACGACCCCAGTGCGCTCAAAGCCGAAATATGCACGGATCCGGAACCTCCGGCTGTCGACGAGCCAGCCAGTGCCGACCATGAAGATACTCCTCCAGCATAGTCTTCTGCTCGCGACCTTTCTCGTAGACTGAGCAGCAGAGTCGCTTGTTGAAAGCGGGGCGGCCCTCTCGGACCGAATTTCTGCGATCTCATCGCAACAGTAAATTCAGTGTCCGTAATAAACGTGTGAACGTGTGGCCGGGGATGCGCGAAGGCCCTCCGACATCGTCAGCCCAGTCACCGAGTTCTGCTGCACCCGCTAGCAATCACGCGGAGGGCGTGATGGAATAGGACTTGGTGACTGGGTGACGCCATGACTCCCGGCGACGCCCTGACATGTGATGAAGCCCGACCAGCAGTCATCGTCACGG
>DMTJ01000146.1 GCA_003477185.1 Lentisphaeria bacterium | reverse complement strand
AGCTCGTGCGGGAAGGCATCGATACGGGTCTCCGGATCTGGCAGACCGACCTCATCCAGCAGCTCAATACCACGTGCCCTCGCCTGCTCGCCGTCCATGCCCTGGTGCAACTGGAGCGGCTCGCCCAGCTGATTCCCAATTCGATAGAGTGGATTGAGACTGGTCATCGGTTCCTGAAAGATCATCGCGATCGTATTCCCGCGGATCTGGCGCATCTCGGTTGCGGAGTTCACAAGCAAGTTCCTGCCGTCCAAGAGGATACGCGACTGCGGCCCATGAACGGCGTTTTCGGGCATGAGCCGCATGATGGAGTAGGCGGTCTGAGACTTCCCAGAGCCGGACTCACCAACCAGCGCTACGGTCTGACCAGCCTTTACGGTGAAGCTGATGCCATCCACGGCGCGGGCAAGCCGGCTTCCCGGCAGCCGGAAGTGTGTCTGCAGGTTTTCAACGACTAACTCCATAAGCGGCCGGGCTACTCGCTCTCGGTGTTTGCCGCGACGCGCTGGCGGGTCACTTCGAGCGCCTTGATCAGCTGCAGGTCTGCGATCTTCTCGTCTGCGGAAATTGCGCGATTCAGACGTTGCTCGTGCACCTGTACCGAGTCTTCCTCACTGATGTCCACGATAAAGTCGGGTTCGATCCCGTGCCCCTGAATGACGCGTTTGCTGGGCGTGTAATACTTGGCCGTGGTGAGCCGGACAGCACTCCCGTCTTGTTGCTGAAATACAGTCTGGACGGATCCCTTGCCGTAGGAGGTCTCGCCCACCAATCGCGCGCGGTCGTGGTCGCGCAGACAACCCGCCAGGATCTCGGCAGCGCTGGCTGAGTTTTCGTTAACGATTACCACGATCGGAAAATTGAGATACTTCCTACCCCCTTCGGCCAGGTGGTCTTCGCGCGGTGTGCGCGGGCGACCTTCGGTGAAGACGATCAGTTCGTCGGTGGGGAGAAAGAGCGAACAGACGCTAACTGCAGAACCCAGCAGACCGCCCGGATTGTTCCGCACATCCAGAATCAGCCCGCTCACCGGCGTGGGTTGCTCATCAATGGCTTTGATCAACTCCGCTGCTGTCCTTTCGCTGAACAACGTAATCCTGACGGAGAGGATTCCGTCCGAATGCTGGTGGCTATCCCGCACCGAAGGAATCTCAATGACGGCGCGTGCCACGTCTTTGACCAGCGTTTCGTCGGAGGAGGCTCGATAAAGCGTCAGGCGCACGCTTGTACCAGGTGGGCCCTTGATGTGCATCACAGCGTCCTCCAAGGACATCTCAGAGGCATCGTGGTCATTCACCTTCGTAATGCGATCACCGGGCAGAATGCCGGCGGCGGCCCCCGGCGTGCCGGGCACTGGTTCCAGAACGACCAAGCCAGCGGTCGCCGAGACAATGATCCCGATCCCGCCGAACTCGCCGTCAGTCTCTTCCTGGAGCTTCTGATAATCCTGCACCGGGACGAAATTGCTGTAGGTATCGAGCGAGCGCAGCATCCCGTCCATAGCTGCCTGCATGAGCGTCTCATACTCCAGCTTGGACTCGTCCACGTAATTCTTGCGAATGATCTTGAGCACAGAGGCAAACTGGCGCATGGCCCGGTAGCCCTCGGCGTCTTGCTCCACACGAGGGTCAGCAAAGACGAACAAACCAAATAGCAGATTCACGGCCACAAATGCACCGACGAGACCAGTCACGGTTCGCGAATACTTGCAGGGCGGTGAGTCGGATTCTGACATAGCTGAAGGACGACAGGGACTTAAGGTAGGTAAGAACAACCGGGGCAGCACTGTGCCACTGATAGCGGCAACATCCAGACGAAAGTTTATTGTGCATCGATGCAGTAGACATACAGTGACGCTACCGGCCCCTCACGAATGTTCGGTTCGAGCTATGCGAACTCCGCCCCTGCCTACCCTTCTCTTCTGCCTACTTTCACTGGCGCTATCTGCTCAGGCTACGCGCCTGTTCACGATCGGACCCGGTAAGGATTACACGCGAATTACTGACTTCCCGTGGGAGGATCTAGTCGCTGGCGATGTCGTCGAGATCCATCATAACGGCTCTGCGTACCGAGAGAAGTTCAACGTCGCAGCGATCGGCACGGTCGCGGCCCCGGTAACCGTGCGCGGGGTCCCAGACGCAGCTGGCAACCTGCCGGTGATCACGGGCGAGAATGCCGTATCGCGCCCGCAGCTGGATTATTGGAATCAGTATCGCGCGCCCATTCGGATCGGCGAAGCCTTGGTCCCCTTGCATGGCCAGACACCCAGCTACATCGTGATCGAGAATCTCGAGATTCGCAGTGCCCGCGCGCCGTACACGTTTACGAACACGGCCGGCAACACCGAGGCCTACCACGAGCGCACCGCCGGGATCTACGTAGAGGCCGGGACCTACCTGACCATTCGCAATTGCACGATCCGCGACTGCGGCAATGGCTTATTTACCTCGCACAACACGTATGACGTCTTGGTGGAAGGCTGCAGGCTCTTTGAGAACGGTATCGTCGGGAGCGACCGCTATCACAACGCCTACACCGAATCTCATAGCATTACTTACCAATTCAACTACATCGGGCCCCAACGCCCGGATTGCCGTGGAAATGCCGTGAAGGATCGCTCGAGCGGCACAGTGATTCGTTACAACTGGGTGGAGGGCGGCGCCAAACAGTTGGACCTGGTGGACAGCGACTACGCCGACATCTATACCCTCGCCAGCTACGACCGCACCTACGTCTACGGAAATGTTCTGATCGAGGCAGAATCAGATCCTGGTAATAAAATCGTCCAGTACGGCGGCGACTCCAAGGTCTGGGAGCGATATCGCTCGGGCACGCTCTATTTCTACCACAACACGGTCATCTCCAAGCGAACCGGAGCCGCCGCTTTATTCCGGCTCGACGGCTCGAGCATCCAGTGCCTGAACAACATCCTCTATGCGCCAAACGGCTTAGTGATGATGATCGGCAATGACAGCACGGTCACAGCCAGCGGAAACTGGATCACGTCCGGCACCATTGCGGACTCCGCAATAAACCAGTTTGGCGATTTTCCCGGTTGGCGCGACTTTGCCGCGCACGAGCTGACACTGCGTGCGGATTCGCCCTGCCTCGACGCGGGAGACGCGCTGCCTGGCGCGATTCCAGCAGCGCATCGGGTTCAGTACGAGTACCGCGCGCTGGCCGCAGCCAATGTGCGAGACGACGCTGGAAGCCCGGACCTGGGGGCATTTGCCTTCTATGGCGTGCGAACTTCGCAAGCCACGGACGATGTCTACGCACCGATCGAAGACACACGGCTGTACATCCCGCCAGCGCTTGGCCTGCTGGCTAACGACCGGGTGGATCTGGATTATCCGGCACGCCCGATCCTGCTGCAGGCGCCCGCCCATGGCAGCGTATCACTGGCGGG
>DMTJ01000382.1 GCA_003477185.1 Lentisphaeria bacterium | reverse complement strand
CCAGTTCGCCACCGCCCTCCACGAGCAGGGCCGTGATCTCGCGCTGGCCCAGGCCTGCCAGCCAGGCCTGCCATTGCTCGCGTGTCTCGCAGTGCACGGCCTCGGCCGGGACGCCGCCGTCGCGGATCACCTGTGCGGACTCCGCAATTGGCGCGCGCGTCGCGACGAAGCGCAGCGGCTGGTGTGCCCAGTTCTGCGGAGTTCGCACCAGCAGCTGGGGATCATCCTGGCGAATGGTCTCACCACCGACCATGATGGCGTCGGCCCACTGGCGCAGGCGTTGGACGCGCCGACGCGCCACGGGCCCCGTGATCCATTGGGACTGCCCACTCTGCGTGGCAATCTTGCCATCCAAGGTCATGGCCATCTTCAATAAGACCAGCGGCCGCTGGTGCCGAATCCAGCAGTAGAATGCTTCGTTGAGCGCGTGACAACGATCTGCCAGAACGCCGCTGCGAACTTCGCATCCGGCCGCACGGAGCAGCTCGATACCGGCACCGCAGTGCGCAGGATTGGGGTCCGTCGCGCCAATGACTATCTGGCTAATTCCTGCCTTTAGAATAGCCTCGACACAAGGGGGCGTTCGGCCATGCGTCGAGCACGGCTCCAAGGTCACATAGATAGTGGCGTTGCGGAGATCGCAATTCGCCGCCTGAATGGCAGCAACCTCGGCGTGCGATCCACCCGCTCTTACATGCCACCCCTCTCCCACTGCCTGGTCGCCAATCACGAGTATGGCGCCGACGAGCGGATTAGGGGAGGTGCAGCCGAACCCTCTGCGTGCCAAGGCGATGGCGCGGCGCATCCAATGGGCGTGGTCTTGGCTCACTTCTTCTTGCCCTTGATCGCCTGCCATTGGTTGTAGTAGGCACGCGCGACCTCGCCGCTACTGATACGCACCAGGTTCTCGTAGTTGTCAGTCGTGGCCTTGGTGGTGAAGTTGTAGCTGCCGGTAAGCACCTCGCGCCGGTCGACGACCATGAATTTGTGGTGCATCGACGAATACGGGGGCATAGCGATGTGCTCGATCGGGATCTTAGCCTTCTTAAGGACTGCGAGCGCGGACTGGGAATACTTGGATTTTGCCTGGAACTCGTCCAGCTTCAGCTGCACATCCACGCCGCGTTCTTGGGCTTCGACCAGCGCCTTGGCGATGTTGGTACGGGTAAAGCTGAACACGGCCAGCAAGAGTTCACGTTGGGCCCCCTCGATGGATTCTAGGACGAGGGTCTCGCAGTCGCCCTGGAAGGCTACTTGGACCTTGGCCGGGCCGGGGGCCACGAGTGCTTTTTCCCGGGCAGACAGCGCTGCAGAGCAAAGCAGCAAGCACAAGGCAAGGAGTGGGACCGCAGGCTTCATGACTCGTACCTGTCTCGAGCGCGGTACTTGCGTTGCAGCCCAGTCAGCAAATTGCGCAGAATCTGATCTTGGCAGTCGCGGTAGTGCTTGTGCTCCGGCCGGCGAAAGAAGGCACTCAGCTCATGCTTACTAATCTCGCGATTGGCCAGCCGCAAAATCTCCAGCATGTCGTCATCCCTCAGCTCCAGCGCAATCTTTAGCTTGCGCAGAATCGCGTTATTCGACAGCATCGTTTCCGGCTCCGGCTGCGGATCACGCGGGCCGCGCTTAAGATTGATGAAACCGTTCAGGAAACGAGCAAGCTCAATATCGGGGCACTCGACAAAGTCCTGATCTTCCTCACGGGCCATCCAGTCCAGAATCTGCGTGTGTGTGACTTTGACCCCGGTGGAGGCGAAAATCTTCAGCATTTGGGAGTCGCTAAAGTCGAAGGTGTGGCGCAGTCGCCGAATGATGTCGTTGTTGGTCATTGTCCGCTCTATACTTGGATAAGCCGGGAGGTTACGGTAGCGCCATCGAGCTGAGACTGCTACTGCCCAGCTCGATTTCAGGAGCGCCGCTTGCTTCCTGCTCTGCCGCCCCCTATCTTCGCCTCCCGTCATGCGTCCAAAGCATTGAGACCGGAGGCCGGAGTGGCACACAGATTGACGATGAAGAAACGTAGCAGAATACTGACGATCACCTATAACGATCAAGGAATTTCCTGGGGCCCGGCGGTTCACTTCCTGGAGCTCTGGAATTCTGTATCACGCGGCCACTCGGAAGAGGTTGAGGTGATCGGGATCGCCCCGTCCTGGACGGGCCAGGCACCGATCATCCCGCCCCTGTTCACGCTGAAGGCGATCTGGGTGCCCAACATTCCGCTGCTCCGACAGCTCGTTTTCGATGCCATCGCCTCGGCGTACATCGTCAAGCATCGCAAGGACGTCATCTATTTACGATCATCGCAATCATTCTTCTCCTTGTTCTTCATTGCCTTGTTCCGGGTGCCGTTGGTCCTGGAACTGAACGGCATCGCCAAGGCAGACATTTCGAACCAGCGGATGAAGAAGACCAAGACCGATGTCCTGTTCTCCGGAATCAAGGCACTGTGTGGCCGCCACCGTCAGGAAGTCTTCTTGATCAAGCGCGCCAAGCTCTGCATCGCTGTGACCAAGTCGATCAAGCAATATGCGGACGACGCGGGCGCACAGAAATGCATTCATGTGGAGAACGGCGTCTCACATCGGTTTTTCGAGATCGAGTCGGACGGGGCGAGCCGATCGCGACCGACCGTGATTTATGTCGGCACCTTTACCCCTTGGGACGGCGCCCAGCACATCCCGGGGCTAGCGCGGCAGTTTCCGAAGGTAGACTTCCTCGTCGTCGGCGATGGCCATTTGCGCAGTGAGATCGAAAGCGATGCGCCGGCCAATGTCGAGTTCACCGGCTACCAAGATTACGCGGGGCTGGTCAACTGCTACTCGCAGGCAGACGCAGGCCTGGTCCTGTACGAGGCATCGATGCGCAACAACACCGTGGGCTCCTCGTCGATGAAGATCAAGGAGTACCTTGCCTCCGGCTTGCCTATCTTCACCACGCGCCTGCCAGGCCATGAGTTCATCGAAGAGAGCGGGATCGGCAGAACGATCGACATCGAGAATCTCGAGCAAGACTTCCGCAGCTTCCTGGCCGACCTTCAGACGCACCAGAACCATGTCGCAGCGTTCCGCGTTCGCGAGAAGTCGAACATCAGCTGGGATGGAGCCGCGAGAAAGACGGTCGCAGCGATTGACGAGTTTTCGGAGTAACGCGACGTGCCTGTCCTGCTCCGGAGAGCTGGCAATCTAGAGGTTGTTGCTAAATCTCCCGTAGTCAATATCTCTTAGGTACTTACCTGGCAGCAACACTGTTCTGCCTTACCCCGGCGCCGATTGCGGAGCTGATCGTCATGCTTTTCTGATGACGCACTATTCCAAGCCGCAGCGGTTGCCCTGCCGGAATGGCCTTCATTGCCTCCAGAAAGGCTTTGATCGTACCTGTCGGTGTACCGTTGACTGATTGAATCAAATCTCCAGACACCAGGTTCGGCAGGTTCGCGCCCGACGGAGCCTTACGCACATGAATGCCGCCATCGTCCCTCCCGACCCCGAAGGCAGAGAACTCCTCGCCGGCCAATTCCCTGAGGGTGACGCCTTTCCAGTCAGTCTGGGCGGCCTCCTCCCCGTCAGCCACCATCATTGTGGGAACAGGCAGTTGCGGGGTGCGCGCGATCGCCTTCAACGCCGGCTTCTGTACGCCGAACCGGTCCATCGGGAAGTTCTTAAAACCCAGCTTCAGCGCCGGCGACCCAGCCTGCACGCGGTAGTCTCCATTCGCCGGATCCACGAACATCGGATCGCCAGCCAGCGAATGTGCGTCACACCCTTCCTCGCGAAACGCGTCTCGGTGTTTTTCAGCGATGAACAGATTACGATCGATCGTCCCTTCCCAATTCTTCATGACGGCAGGTCGGTAGGGGGCCATCCAAATATTACTGGTGACTACATCCCCACTGTTCGGATACCAAACATGGGGGTGGAAGGTATTATTCACCGCAATATTGTTATAGACTTTGCGCTGGAAGCCTTCGCGCAGCTTGAGTCCACCCCGCAGGAAAACGTTGTTGTAGATCTCGTAGTTGGATGAGCCATCGTCTAGATCCACATCCCAGCCATGGTCACAGCGCCAGCGGCTGTTG
>DMTJ01000517.1:822-2764 GCA_003477185.1 Lentisphaeria bacterium | reverse complement strand
TTGCTCAGCGAATCCAGTGTTTCCGAAATCATCCGCAGCTTGAATCAACTGCCGGGTCTGGTGTCAATACCTCAATTGCCCTCCGGCAAACCCCTGTTCAACGAGGGGGGTGAGCAGTTACCAAACTGCGCTTGTTGTTCTACCGTAAGTTGGCTGTTGACTGTTCTGTCTGATTCATCATCTCGATCACGTATGCTGATGCCGGAAAGTGCTGGAATTTCTAGTTTCAGTTGCTCGAAAAGTCGCGCTCTTTCCACGGCATTGCAGAGGCAGGGCTGTTCAACGCTCTCTACATGAAAGTATATAGGGCGAGATAATCGATACCGCCGAGGGCGTTTCGGTATCGGGTGTAGCGCGTCAATCAGGGTGAGAGCAGCGCGACAAACAAGATGAGAATCCTTGGGCGCGGCGGATGGAATGTGGACGGTTGATCTATCAGGGGCAAGAGGTTTGTCGCTGGTGATTGTCGCGGAGCGTCAATCAGTGGTGATCTCCGCCGGAGAGGTTTTTTGCTGCCGTAGCCCAGACCCTTTGGCCATTTCTGCAGCCTTCCGGCGATAGCTTTCGACATTCATCTCGAAGATTGTCGCATGGTGCACGAGCCTGTCCACGGCGGCCAGGGTCATGGCCGGGTCGGGGAAGATTGTGTTCCATGCGCCGAAGGGCTGGTTGGCGGTTATCAGCATGGACCTCCGTTCGTATCGCGCGCTGATCAACTCGAACAATACGCTGGTCTCGGCCTGATCCTTGGTGACATAGGCGATGTCATCGAGGATTAGCAGATGGAACTTATCGAGCTTTGCGATGGCGCTTTCCAGAACGAGATCGCGGCGCGCCTGTTGGAGTTTTTGAACCAGATCGGTGGTGCGGGTATAGAGCACGCGGTAGCCGTTCTCGACCAGCGCCAGTCCAATGGCGGAACTGAGATGGCTTTTGCCCACGCCTGGCGGGCCAAACAGCAGGATATTGCCACCCTTTCCGATCCAGCTGTCACCGGCTGTAATGGCTTTGATGTGTGCTTTGGACAGCATGGGCACGGCCGTGAAGTCGAAGGTCTCTAGCGTCTTGCCATGCAATAGGCGGGCCTGGGTAAGATGGCGTTCTATACGGCGGCGGTCGCGTTCTGCCAGTTCATGTTCCACTAGAGCATTGAGCAGGCGCGCGGCGGGCCATCCTTCTTTGTCGGCCTGTTCGGCGAAGCGTGGCCAGAGCGCCTTGATGGCCGGCAAGCGCAGCTCGTTCAGGGCAAGAGTGAGGCGAGCCGCGTCTATGTCAGACGAGTTCATGCTGCTGCCTCCTCTGTGACCAGCGTATTATTCAGAAGCTGGTTGTAGGACGACAGCTCCGGCAGGTGGACCGCAACCGCGGGCACGTTGTCCGGTGACGGTGCAAAGAGTAGGTCCAGGGCCGCGATGTCAGGCAGTCGTTGCTGGCGAAGGTCCTCTTCGAGTTGGGCTGCAAGTTCGGCCTCGCAGCCGCGGTCATGAGCCAGCGCCAAGAGGTCGACCGTTATGCGGCAGGCTTCCCTTTCGCCAACTGTTTCCAGCAGGACCGCGAACATGGTGCGGAAGGCCTGACGCGGGAACAGCTGGTCGCGGTAGACCAGCCCCATCAGCGCCATCGGCTTTTTCCGCAGCGAATGAATGACATGACGGTAATTGACCACGTGGCTGTGGCTGCCGCCTCGCGCTGCGCGCCCGCGAGACAGGGTCAGCAGGAAAGTAGCCCCGAGAAATAGATCGAGCCGGTCATCGAATAAGCGAACTCGAAGCTGGTGACCAATCAGCCGGGATGGCGCAGTGTAGAAGACCCTGCGCAGCAGGAAACCGCCTGAGGAAGTGACGCGCACCGTGACCTCCTCATAGTCGGTGGTCCGCCGGGCTGGCAACGGTTTGAGGCTGGCCCGTTCGATGTCGATGCGCTTGGCATTGCGGGCGTTGAT
>DMTJ01000517.1:0-798 GCA_003477185.1 Lentisphaeria bacterium | reverse complement strand
CAATGGCGCGCTTCAGGTGGCCATGGGGGCCTTCGATAGAGCCGTTCTCATGGGCTACACCTTTGGTATTCCGCGAGGGCGTCATGCCATAATGGCGGCACAGCGCGTCAACGCGATCGGTGAGGTCAGCCTGAGCAGATTGTTCCAAATTCTTGAACGCAGCCGAGAGACTGTCGGTCCGGTGATCCTGTGGAACGCCGCCAAGAGACCAGAGGGCATTCTGCAATCCTTCGGCCAGCGCCACATAACTCTCGCCACCGAGCACGACATGGGCATGCTCGAAGCCAGAATAAGCCAGCCGAAAGTGATACAGTCGGTGATCCAGCGGCTGTGCGGCGACCGTCACGCCAAGCTTACCCATGTCGGTGAAGTCCGACAGCCCCATCTTGCCCGGCACGTGGATCTGCCGAAAGATAACTTCCTGTTCGGGGCCGTGTTCGGCCCGCCACGCGCGTATCCGCCTCTCCAGCGTGCGCCTAATGCCAGGGCTCAAATCGGGGTGTCGGCGCAGGAGTTCCTCGAAGATGGCGACCGACCGCAAACCGGGGGAGGACTGAAGCAGTGGAACCACCTCGGTGTCGAAAATATCCGTCAGCGGGTCTGGCCGCCGCCTGCCTCGCGAGTTCTTCCTCTGCGAAGGCAGGATCGGGTCGGATTGTAGGCGATAGCCGGTCGCTTGGCTGAACCCGGCCTTAACCGCAGCCACGGGAACGCAATGGGTTTGTCTGAGCGTCATGAAGAGCCTCATCTGTTGATCGGTGACATGACGGCCCGGCATGGACGATCCCTCCAACGCGG
>DMTJ01000127.1 GCA_003477185.1 Lentisphaeria bacterium | reverse complement strand
GTGAACGGCCAACGCCGACATCTTGATGCGCGATTGAGCTGGGCTTATCCTGTTGGTTTTCGCAACCGGCATCAGGAGAGCGCAGATGGAAACCACAAGCAAGCGCGGGCAATGGCAAGAGATCTTGGAGACTCAGAAACGCAGCGGCATAAGCATCGCAGCTTTTTGCAGAAAGGAAGACCTTCACCAGTGGCAGTTCTACTATTGGCGAAAGCGGCTTGAAGTACCAGACGATGGATTTGTCGAGCTGGTGAGGCCCCATCCCACCGGTAGGCGTGCGGGCCTGAGCATCCGGCGAGGAGACCTTGAGATCATGGTCGAATGTGACTTTGATGGGCCAACGTTGCGTAAGTTGCTTCAGACGATCGAATGCTGAGCCTGGCCGGGATTCAGCGAATCTACTTGTACCGCGGGCCCACCGACATGCGCAAGAGCTTTGAAGGGCTTTCAGGGGTAGTTGAAGCCCACTTCCCGGATCAGCTTTTGACCGTCTCGGTGTTTGTGTTTTGTAATCGCCTGCGAAATCGGATCAAGGTGCTATACTGGGATGGTGATGGCTTTGCGCTTTGGTACAAGCGCCTGGAATCTGGCCGCTTCCGCTTGCCAGGAACGGGGGAAACGATGGCGTTGCAGCGCAGAGAGTTGACGGCGCTTCTTGAAGGCGTAACACCATTGAAATACGAGCGCAGATTCGGCCAAAACAGGCAGTAAATCTACGGAAATATGGCTGCTTTTTGCTCGGCAGATTGTACTGTATTTCATGCAGACTGAAGCCGCCATTGATCCTCAAGAAATCATCCGCCGACAAGCGGAAGATATTGCTCTGCTCAAAGAAGAAATAGCCTGATTGAAGAAGCAGATCTTTGGCAGGAAAGGCGAGCGACTGGTGGACATTGTTGCTGCTCAACCGGAATTAGATCTTGCGCTGCCAATCGAGCCAGCGCCCAGTCCAGAGAAGGCCGAGGCGCGGCGCATAATAGGGACAGACTAGTAGTTATCAAACAGGAATGGATTTAGCCAAGGATTCAGATAGTTCAGGAAATGAGTAGAGGAAAAACGAGTAGGGGGGGGAAACTATAAGGACAGCACGCATCAGATATCAAGGCGGCGGTGCGTTCTACCACTGCATGAACCGAACCGGTGGCTTTGCCACGGACCGGCCATTCGGGCCCAAGGAGCAAGAGTACTTTGTAAAACTCCTTCACAAGCTCAGCAACCTGTACACGGTGGAGGTGATCTCCTATGCCGTAATGAGCAACCACTATCACGTGGTCCTGCACGACCCGGGTGAACTTCCCTCGATTGAAGAGACGGTGCGCCGCTACAACAAGTACTACGAGACGAAGCGTAAGATTGACACCGAAGCTCCGGATATCGCAGACATCCGCCCCCGCCTCAGTGACTTTAGCCGCTTCCTCAAAGACCTGCAGCAGTTGTTCACCGGCTGGTACAACAAGAGCCGCCGGCAGACACGCAGTGGCCGCCTTTGGGGTGACCGGTTCAAGAGCGTGCTGCTGGATGGCGAAGCTGCTCTTTGGTCGCGCGTGAAGTACGTGGAACTAAACCCAGTCCGAGCGGGAATAGTCGCGGATGCAGCCGACTATCGATTCTCGAGTTGGGGAGCCTGGAACGGCTCTGGGAAGCACCCATTTGGCCGGGCATTCTTCAAGCATATCAAAGGCTCCTTGGGCGAGCGTGCCAAGCATTGGTCAATTGCGGAGATCGCAGATGAGCTTCGCGCTGACATAGCTCGTGCAGTCGAGGCAGCGCAGAAGGATGCGACCAGCGAAACGGTGAAGGCTGCCTACGACAAAGGGAAGAAAAAGCCGCCGATTCAGTTGGTCGCTACGCGTCGTGTTCGCTACTGGACCGATGGGGCAGTGATCGGCTCAAAGCTGTTCGTGCAGAAGGTTGCCGCTGAGATGTACGGCGAGGATCGAGCCAAACGACGACGATACGGAAAGGACGAACTCCCCGAGGGCGGGGAGTTGTTCAGCTTACGCTGTCTGCGTGAACCAACGGGCTAAGCCTCCGCTAGAAACTTTCCACTCCGGCTCGCTCCCTGCGCAGCAGCGGGTCGCCGGCAAGGTATTCGGCCAGAGCCTTTCGCTCTTTGGCAAATTACTGTTTTACGCTGCTGATGAAGATCTTCATGTCGATTCCAAGATCATTTTGTAACGAAGTAGAGGCTTGTTCGCCTGCGATGAATCTTCAGCGGGTTCATGCCCTGCTGTGAACGAGGAAGGTGAAGGTTACGACGTACACTAATAGTTTATTCGGCGGGCTGCGACCGAGGAGGTGCGGCGAAAGTGGGTCGGGCTGACACCGGTTTTTGCTTTGAACTGGCGGGAGAAATAATAGACGGAGCCAAAGCCAAGCATATCGGCAATCGCGCTAATACTCTGCTCGCTGCGAGTGAGCAGATGCTTGGCGCGGTTGATACAAATCTGTAGCTGGTATTGGCGAGGCGAGAGCCCGGTGGTCTTCTTGAAGACGGCCCGAAAGCGCGAGTAGCTGTACCCGAGTTCCTGGGCCAAGCTGGGCAGATCTACAGTGCTCGTGGCGCGCTCCAG
Source organism: Lentisphaeria bacterium (assembly GCA_003477185.1). Classification (GTDB taxonomy): domain Bacteria; phylum Verrucomicrobiota; class Lentisphaeria; order JABSQK01; family UBA12247; genus UBA12247. The sequence continues at coordinate 8,495 of DMTJ01000127.1, read as the reverse complement.
TAAAAAGGTGCGTGCCTGCTGCATCTTGCGCTCATGATGATCAATCTCTGCGCGCTCGCGCATTGCCAATGAGCGGGCGCAGGCGAGCGCCGCCGTGGTATAGGCGGCCATCATTTGCCGGTGCCCGGGAAGGTCCGAGTAGGCTAGATCGCAGATCGAGCCCAGCAGGCGTAGGAATTCTGGGTCATAGCCCAGCTGGAGAACAGGAGGAGTCACGGAGAAAAATGTTGCCATGAGTTGGGCGGCATAGGTGCCCTGAAACCCCACCCACTGCTCTTCCCAACCAAACTCGAGATCGGGGCGATAGCGGTGCCAGACGCCCGGAAACAAGAGCAGCAGTGAACCGGCGCGGACTTGATGCGGGCCGCTCTCTCGGGTTTCGAAGACACCCTGACCACGGCTGATGTATATCAGCTGATATTCGGCAAGCTCTCGCCCGTTCTCCCAGGTGAACATGTATTTGTCCGGGTGCTGGCCTCGGGCTGGGTAGGCAGTGCTAGCGGCACAGACCCCGAGGCCAGCGTCGAGCACGTGCAGGCCCCAAGCCGCCGCGTCTGGCTCGATTGGAAGATAACATGAGAACTCGGCAAGCGATTCAGTCATTTTGTGTAAACTTGTCGTCATATTGAACATTGTCATCACGAGATATTCCTCTACAATATAATCTATCAGGTACAATTCCAGCGAGACGGACTGGGCTGAATCAAGGTAGAGGATGACGGGACGATGCAAGCGAAACGGACAACACGGGTAGGCCTTTTCGGTATTGGACTGGATACGTACTGGCCGCAGTTCGCGGGGTTGAAAGAGAATCTGCTGGGCTACCAAGCGCAGGTGAAGGCGCGCCTGACTGCGTTTGGCGCGGAGGTGGTGGATGGCGGCTTGGTAGACAATCCGCAGGTCTCGCGCTCGGTCGGAGATCGCTTTCGGACGGAAGATGTGGATGTCCTGTTTCTGTTCATTACGACGTACGCGTTGTCTTCTACGGTCTTGCCGGTGGTCCAACGGGCAGGCGTGCCGGTGGTGATTTTGAACTTGCAGCCTGTGGCGCAACTGGACTACGAGCAGTTTAACAGCCTGGGCGATCGCGGCAAAATGACGGGGCTCTGGCTGGAGAATTGCCAGGCCTGCTGCGCGCCCGAGATTGCCTGCGTGTTCAATCGGGCGGGCATTACGTATCAGCAGGTGACTGGCTATCTGGCTGATGAGGAGGCCTGGGGAGAGATTGGGGATTGGGTGGCGGCCGCAGGGGTCCGCCGCGCAATGGCAGCGAACCGCGTGGGGGTGCTCGGACATTACTACTGCGGCATGCTGGATGTTTATAGCGATCTCACGCAGCAGTCTGCGGTCTTCGGCAACCACTTCGAGCTGTTGGAAATGTGCGAGCTATATGACCTGCGGGAGGCGGTGAGCGACGACGAGGTGGCTGCGAAGACCGCAGAATTCTACGAGAAGTTTGTGGTTGCAGACGAGTGCGAGGCGTCAGAGTTGGCCCGGGCCGCCAGGACCTCAGTGGCACTGGATCGTCTAATTGACCGACATGAGCTGGGCTCAATGGCCTATTACTATGAGGGCACAGGCCCCTATGAGAACATCGTCACCTCGGTGATTGCTGGCAATACACTGCTGACCGGGCGCAATGTCCCGGTGGCTGGCGAGTGCGAGGTCAAGAACGCGCAGGCGATGAAGATCCTGGACTTGCTGGAGGTGGGCGGTTCGTTCTCCGAGTTTTATCTGACGGATTTTACGGATGATGTGGTCTATCTGGGGCATGATGGCCCGGCGCACGTTGGGATTGCTGAGGGAGAAGTGGGCTTGGTGCCATTGCCTGTCTATCACGGTAAACCGGGCAAAGGCCTGTCGATCCAGATGTCGGTGAGGCATGGCCCGGTAACTCTGCTGTCGGTAGTGCAGCGCGGCGATGGCACTATTTGTCTGCAGGTGGCCGAGGGCGAATCGGTTCCCGGCCCAGTGCTGCAGATTGGCAACACCAACAGTCGCTACCGGTTCTCCATTGGTGCGAAGGGGTTTATGGATACTTGGACGATGGGCGGTCCGGCACATCACTGCGCCATCGGCGTTGGCCATGTCGGGGGCACACTCAATAAGCTGGGAGCGCTGCTTGGCATCGAGGTGAATCAGGTTTGCTGAAGGTGGAACCAGAACCGATGGATACTGTGATACTCGAGCTGAAGGATCTGCGCAAGCAGTATCCGGGGGTACTGGCTCTGCGGGAGTGCAGTTTTGATCTGCGTCCGGGAGAAGTGCATGCGTTGGTGGGCGAGAACGGCGCTGGCAAGTCGACCTTGATCAAGATCTCTACCGGCGTGATTCAGCCGACGTCCGGGACCATTCGCTTCCGCGGAGAGCCGGTGGTTTGGTCCGGGCCACGGGATGCCATTGCCAACGGTATCGGCGCGGTCTATCAGGACCCAGCGGTCTTTCCGGACCTGAGTGTCGCCGAGAATATCTTCATGAACCATCAACCGCACGGCCTAGTCTCGCGGCGAATTTTTTGGCGTGAGATGCATGAGCAAACAGAGGCGTTGCTAGAGCGCTTGAATGTGCGCCTGGATCCACGGCGGAAACTCGGGCATCTTACCGCGGCGGAGCGGCAATTGGTCGAGATCGGCAAGGCGTTGTCCGGCGAGGCAAAGGTCTTGTTTATGGATGAGCCGACGTCGACCTTGAGCGGCGCGGAGTCCGATAACATGTTCGAGATTGTCCGGCAATTGCGCGCTGAGGGCACGGCTATCGTGTTCATTTCGCATCGACTCGACGACATCTTTACGATTGCCGACCGCGTGACCGCATTGCGAGACGGCGTGCATGTGGATACCCGAAAGATCGACGAGGTGGATCACGATACGCTGGTGCAGATGATGGTCGGGCGCGAGGTGAAGAACCTGTTCCCAAAGACTGAGGCGGTGATTGGCGACGAGGCCATGCGTGTCGAGAAGTTCTCCCGCAGCGGCGAGTACCAAGAGGTTTCTCTGGCGGTCCGAAGCGGCGAGATTCTGGGGCTTTATGGGCTGGTGGGGGCTGGCCGCACCGAGTTGGCCAAGAGTATCTTTGGTATTACTCGTCCTGATTCTGGCCAGCTGTATCTGGCAGGAAAAGCTGTCACGGTGGGCGCGCCCAGAGCTGCGATCTCCGCAGGCATTGGCTACCTGCCCGAGGATCGCGATGAAGAGGGGATTGTCTTGGATATGGACGTCTGCGAAAACATCACTTTGCCGATTCTGGCGTCGTGCAGTCGCTTTCTCGGCTGGCTGGACCAGGGCAAGGAGCGGACGATCGCTGCGGAGTTCGCAGAGGCGCTGGAGATTAAGTCTGCGGGCCTAGGGCAGAAGGTCGGGGGACTGAGTGGTGGCAATAAACAAAAGGTCTCGCTAGGAAAGTGGCTGGCCTGTGATTGCCGAATCCTGATACTGGACGAGCCGACCAAGGGGATCGACGTGGCGGCAAAGGCTGCGGTGCATCAGTTGGTCAGCAAGTTAGCCAGCCGTGGCTATGCGGTGGTGATGATTTCTTCGGATTTGCCAGAAATTATGGGCATGTCGGACCGAGTAATGATCATGCATGAAGGCATTGTGAAAGGTGAGTTTCCACGGGAAGGACTGAGTGAAGAACGTGTGCTGGCGGAGGCCCTCCGTGCATAGCGCCGCAGAAACACCGGGCGCGAGCGGCGGAAGCCAGCCCTGGCAGCGATTATTGCAGGCCCGAGAACTCGGCATCGGTGGCTTATTGCTGCTGCTGGCGATCTTTATGACGTTTCGCAATGATGCCTTTCTGACGCCGGGGAATGTGTTGGATATCGGAATGGACAGCTCGGTGCTGGTGCTGATCGCCATCGGCATGATGGCGGTGATTCTCACCGGTGGCATCGACATTTCGATGGGCTCGACGATGGCGTTGTCGGGCATGACGGTCGGCCTGTTAGTGATGAACTTTCCGGCTATTCCGGTGCCACTGGCGCTAGTGATCGGCATTTCCGTCGGGAGCCTGGCGGGGGCGGTAAATGGGGGCTTGGTGGTACTGGGCAAGGTGCCGCCGGTGATCGCGACGCTTGGCACCATGAGTGTCTTTCGCGGCCTGACCTTTATCCTCTGCTACGCCTTCAATCAGGGAAAGTCAGTCAGCGCCGATCGGCTGCCAACCGAGTTTAAGGCATTTACCCGAATCGAGATTCTGGGGGTGCCGTCGCTGATCTGGATTGCGATCTTAGCAACGCTGTTCTTTTACTATCTGTTGAGCCACACGATTACTGGGCGCAAGATCTATGCTGTTGGGAGCAATGCCCAAGCCGCCCGCCTAGCTGGCATCGGCGTCGGTAAGGTCACCTTTCTATCCTATCTGCTTGCGGGGGCACTGGCAGGTGCCGGTGGGGTGCTTTGGGCATCACGCTATGCCTCAGCAGAGAGTTCGGCCGCGATGGGCTTCGAGTTTGTGGCGATAACGGCAGTGGTCCTGGGCGGCGTCAACATCGCCGGTGGCTCAGGCTCAATCCTAGGGGTCGTGCTCGGCGCACTTTTGATCGGTTCGATCACCAACTCACTCAATCTGGCCCGGATCTCTCCGTTCTGGAAACTGGGGATTAACGGGGCTATCATTTTAATCGCGGTAATTGTCGACAAGCGCCTGTCGCGCCGAACAGCGGCCCATAGTGACGACGCGGCGACGCTGATGACTGGCAAACCGGCCGTACCGTGGGAACTGGTACTGCTGGCGATCTTTTTGATTTTTAATGTGAGCATGGCGCTGACCACGCCGCACTATCTCGACATGTACAACCTCTTTGACATGACCGTTATGTTCTCAGAGAAGGCCATACTGGCGATGATTGTGGCATTCGTGATCATCACGGGCAACATTGATCTCTCTGTGGGCTCCACCATGGCCTTGTCGTCGGTAAGCATGGCCATTGCGTTTCGCAGTGGCATGAACATTTGGCTGGCGGCATTGCTCGGCATTGGGGTGGGGGCGCTTTGTGGGCTGTTGAATGGGCTGGTTGTTGCCCGACTGCGCATCTCATCGATCATCGTCACGCTTGCCACCTTTTCGCTCTATCGCGGCATTGCCTCAGTGCTTTTGGGCGACCAGGCCGTAAGTGGCTTTCCGGAGTCATTTACTTGGCTGGGCTGCGGCTACATCGGCGATTCGCCGGTACCCTTCTCGCTGGTGGTGGTGGTGGTCATGGCGGTGATCATGGGGCTGGTGCTGCACACCACGCGGTTTGGCCGCACCGTCTATGCGATCGGTCGCAATGAACGCACGTGCTATGCCTCAGGAATCCCAGTGGCACGTACCAAAGTGCTGCTCTTTACCTTGTCCGGGCTGTTCGCCGGCATCGCCAGTGTCTTTCTGGCCTCGCGCATCGGCAATACACGCCCGAATATTGCCACGGGATTCGAGTTGGAGGTGATCACGATTGTGATTCTGGGGGGCGTCATGATCAGCGGCGGGACTGGCAAATTCTGGGGCGTCATGCTGGCCGTCTTTCTGATTGGTACGATTCGCTATGGACTGGGCCTGCACAATATTAATGCACAGTATATGTTTCTCATTATTGGCGGGTTGTTGATCGTGTCCATCTTGGTGAACAACTTCACCGGCTGGCTGACTTCTCAGCGTGAGTTGGCTCGCGCCGCGGCTGGACCCTAGCCATCATTCTCGTTAATTCTCAAAGTCCCACAAGGAGTTCACTGATGAAGCACCAGGCAATTACACGCGCATTTCTCACCGGTCTCATTCTTTTGCTTCTCGCCAGTTGTGGTGAGAAGCCCCAGGCCGCGAGCACAGAAGGCGGGGCAGCAGCGGAGCCGGCAACGGGCCAAGGCAAACGCTTGGCGTTGGTCGTGAAGAATATTGGCAATCCGTTCTTTGACGCGGTCAACAAGGGCTGGCAAGAAGCCTGCGATGAGCTTGGCGTGGAGTCCATTTATCGCGGCCCCGAGCAGCCGACCCCTGAAGGCCAGATTGAGATTATGGAGTCCTTGCTGGCGCAGCGCGTCGATGGCATCACCTACGTCGCCAACGATCCGCAGTCCCTGGTCAATGTCTCGAAAAAGGCAATACGTCGTGGCGTCGCGGTCGTGGGCTGGGAATCCGGCGTCGTGCCCGGTAGTCGGCAACTGGCAACAGAGCCCGTTTCCGCAGCGAAGATTGGTGCCGATCAGATCAAGCTCATCGCTGATCTGATTGGCCACGAGGGACAGATCGCGATCCTTAGCGCGGCGGCCACCATGGACAACCAGAATACCTGGATTGCGCACATGAAGGAGACTCTGAAAGAGCCAGCCTATGCCAAGATCAAGCTGGTTGCGGTGGTCTATGGCGACGACGTTCGCGAGAAGAGTTATAACGAGGCACTTGGGCTATTCAAAGCCTATCCCGAGCTGCGCGGCATCATCAGCCCTACGTCGGTCGGCTTGGCGGCGACTGCCAAAGCCGTAAGCGACGAGGGTAAGATTGACAAGATCGAAGTCACCGGGCTGGGCCTGCCGAGCGAGCTGGCCGAGTATGTGCAGAACGATGCCTGCAAGGCATTTGGCCTCTGGAATCCGGTCGACCTCGGGTATCTGAATGCCTACGCGACCTTTCGTCTGGCGCAGAAAGAGATCAGCGGCGCTCCTGGTGAGACCTTCAGTGCCGGGCGCTTGGGCACGATGACGGTGGAGGCTCAAGCGGGGGCCAACTACGGCCTGCTCTATCTGGGCTCACTTTTTCGCTTCGACAAGAGCAACATCGACGAGTTCAAAGCGGTCTTCTAGTGTGCTGAATCATAAATACGCGGGGCAATGCGCGAGGTATTTCGCGTGCTCCAGGCCTGCCTCGCACATGGCACCGACTGCGTCAGGCACGTTTTCCCGGAGGGAAGCAAGAACGTAGCCGGTAGAAACCACCGGGCCTAGCGTCCTTGCTTTACGCCACGGATGGAGTGCCAAAAGTCGTTGCTGTAGATGGTCAGCGCCGAGGACAGGACCTTCTTCTTCGCTCGTGTCCTTCTTGCGCGTGCAAACAGAGGATGGCGCGTTGCGAGCATCGCAGCCGGTACACCCGCCGGATTTCCCGAAACGTAGCAAATACCACCCGCAATATACGACTGCGGCGCTAATCGCGCTGACAAACCACACCAAGTGCCGATTTGGAAGGTCGCTACGGCGCCCAGCCAGGCCAGTACGCTCATGTCGGTAAAGGCGCATGCAGCCTGCGGCTATGACAGCTCACGGCAGATCTACCACCGTCGCGCCGCATTGCATACAAAGCGCAAAAAACACCATGAGCGACAGTGTCACCGGCAGTGTGAAAATCTGGGGGCCCGTGCGCTGGCCGGTCGCCCATATCGCCTGTTGCAGGCTGGTGTGCAGGTCGCTGCTGCACGCGTCCACCTCTCGCCCAAGCTGATACAAAATGCCCAGCGTCGAGATAATCACTTCACGGGAAAACAGCGGTTGCATGGGGCTTGCCAATGCGGGCCGACAGGCTCTGGTCCACGTACGCGTTGTTAATTGCGTTCGCGAGGCCTTCCTGCAGGCTTTCTGCCTGGCGGCGGGTAAGCTGATGGAGCTCACGCAGTTTGGGTTCGGTCTGGCTATCTTGCAGTGCATCAATATTGATCTGAATGGTGTTGAGCGCATTGCGCATCTCATGCACGATACTCGCGCTGAGTTCGCCGACGGCCGCGAGTGCCCCGGCGCGCAAGAAAATCATCTCCAAGGCCACACGCAGCTCTCGCGCTTCACGGCCCTGAACGTTCGGGAGCTCGGGCTCGAAGTCAGAACTGATCCCGCGACAGGTGGTCGTAAGTTGTTGGAGGGGACGGGCGAGAAAACGGGCAACCAAGACGGCCAGCAGGATGATCAAAACCGAGACGACGATACCGCTGTCCGCCTCGTCCAATTCCACCATCAATTGCCAGTCCAATTGCGCGAGCGCTAGCGTCATACCAAAGACGGCTTCGTCGCGATGATCGCGATACGATTGGAGGCCTGCCGAGTCTGCATCTCTGGCACGGCTTGGGCGACCTCCTGGTTCGCTAGCAAGTTCTGCAGCGTGGGACAGACACCGACCATCTGCAACGTGGCCCCTCGCTCGTCGATCCAGCTCTGGATGGTCTCGCTGTGTTCACTTAGGCAGTCCGTTTGCCGTCGCTCCTGCAGCTCCAAGAAGCCTTTGTGGGCACAGTGCAGGCTCTGCGAGTTCACCAGCACCAGCGGGACACCGCTCACCAGCAGCATCGCCAGCAGAATGCGGACATACATGGAGATTTTGGCGAGGGCCTCATCTCCCCTTCCGGCGCAGGCCTACTTCCTGGATCAAGCAATACAGCACGGGCACGACAAACAGCGTGATCAGGGCGATCAGCATGCCGCCAAAGCTCGGGATCGCCATCGGAATCATGATGTCGGCACCGCGCCCGGTGCTGGTCAGCACAGGTAACAGAGCGAGCATGGTGGTGGCGGTGGTGATCAGGCACGGGCGGATGCGCCGAC
>DMTJ01000069.1 GCA_003477185.1 Lentisphaeria bacterium | reverse complement strand
TCTTCCTCATCTTCCTCATCTTTTTCCTCTTCTTCATCTTCTTCATCACCTTCATCACCTTTTTCCTCTGGGTAAATTGCGAGGGGAAGGGTAGGGGCATCTTGTTTTTCGTCGAGAGAAATGCGAAAGATGCGCGATTTTGCGGCGTTGTCCTGGAGCTGGACGACCTCGCGCACGATATCGATCACTACGGGCGTGCCGCCGATACCGTCTTCGCCCTTAAGCACAGTCAAGTAGACGGTTTTGTCCTTCTCGCCGCGGATCATCTGCACGACCCGGCGCAGGGGCATGTCGATGGTGTTGACCGGCTCTTCGTCCGGCGTCTGCGCGACGCCGATGATCATGTCACTGGCTTCGAGACGGCCGTCTCGCTTGGCGGGGCCACCGGGAATCAGGTCCACGACTTTTACATACGAGTCTTCAGTCCGCAGGCGGGCCCCGATGCCTTGCAGCTTGAGGCTCATTTGGATGTTGAAGTTGTCCTGGTTGATAGGCCCCTGATACGAGGAGTGGGGATCGAACGTTCTAGCCAGGGCACTCAGAAACATTTCAAGTACGTCGCTGGCGTCGTATTGCTCGACGCGGTGGAGGTGATCTTCGTAGCGTTTTAGTACGATTTCTGCTGGTGTCTTAGGCTCTTCGTCTTCTTCGTCTTTGCCCGCGTCCTCTTTGGGCTGGTCCTCGGCCTCAGCGGCACTAGGAGCTGCCTCCACTACGTCCTCTGCTTCAGTTTCTGCCGTATCCTCGGCTTCTGCAGCTTTCTCTTCTGGCTCGTCGCCGTCGGCCTTTTCCTGCTTCTTCTTGAGCTTTTCTGCTTCGAGTTTGGCTTGGACTTCGGCCTTGCGTTCCGCGGCGAGGATCTCGTTCAGCACTTCGTGCTTCATCCGGTCGCGCCAGAACTGATCGAGGTCTTCCTCTTGGGTGAACCAGTCTGACTCACTGCGATCCAGTAGAATGCGGGTGTCTTCGTTGAAGCTGAAGGAATCTGCTCCTGCCAAGGTTTTCTCGATGAAGTCAACGCGATCACGGACCCGATCCATGAAGCGGCCGAAGATGTGAAAGGCGATGTCAATCTGGCCGCTGCGCAGGTAGTCATCGAGCATGACTTCATGGCGGCGAAACTCGTCGATATCTGACTGCAGCAGGTAATTGCGGTTGCTGTCGAGGGTCAACAGATATTTGTCATAGACCTTTGGGGAAAGCTGATCGTCCAGCTTGATTCGGGTGAGATGTCGCACCGGCAGCGTGGTTGCGACTACGCGCGCGATCTGCCGGTCCCCGCCCGATGGGCGCGGATTCTCCGCCTGGGAGGAGGCACTAACCCCCAACAAAGCCACCAATCTCATCCAACGTGTCATCATGCCAGTCATAAGATTCCTTTCGTCTTTTCTAGTCATCGCAGTTGCCTGCGCTGTACCTTTTGTTCCTACACTACGCGGGAGCCACTGTTCCACAACTCGCCGATATTCACTATCTTGGCGCTTACCATCCATAGCGTAGCTCGACTTCGTGTACGCCGGCGGGTACCAGGACCCCGATAAAAGCAAGATTCACCGGGAATACCGCGGTTTCCTCGTCGTCGATCCGCGCCCGCCAGCCTGTCGCGTAGCAGTCGCCCAAATGCAGGATCATGGGGCCTTCAGCCTGTACCTGACAGCGTAGCAGTCCTGAACGCTCCTCGAGGATTTCAAGCGTGCCCCGGGCCGTGGCAGTACACTCGGTGTGCATCTCAGCCACGACGCTCTGTTGCCAATAGAATTCGGGTTTTTGAACCATGTAGGCAGCCGCTACCGTATCGTTCGGTGCCGTCGTCCAATGGCCTACGAGGCGAATGCGCGGAAGCGCTTGTGCCACTTCGCGTAGCCCCACCATTCTGACCGGATCCGTCCAAGGCATTCCGTCGCACATTTCGTCCAGAAGATAACGACAGCTGGCGACCGTCCACAGTCGTGTTTCTAGCTCATGGGCGGTAAGAGTCCCAGACAGCCGGGCCCAGCGCGCGCTCTGGTTGGGGTGTAAGCCGCCTGTCGTGCGGATCTTCCAGCAGGCTGGGACCGCGCCTTTCATGGATCCTGTGATCAGCGTCAGAAAGGCAGCGTGTTGATTCTTATGTGGGACCGCCGGGGAGCGGGCGGTCTGCAGATGGAAGCGGTCTTGCTGCTTGTCCATGTGTGCATCCAACCAAGTCCCGAGTTGTGAATTCTGCAACACCAGCGGGTCTGCGCAGCGGTTGGTGACTGGTCGCAACCAAGCGCTGCGCGCGAGATCGCACCCCCCGAATAGGACCAGAACCGCTACAGCCTTGGCAGCCGGGAGCCGCTTACAAGCTAGGATCACGCCAACGCTAAGCAGTAAAGAGACGACTCCGGTCCAGGCGTTGCGCGTGGCAATTTCCGCAGGCAATCCCGCTACCTTATGCGCCATAGCCCCTGCCAGTGCTAGCAGCCCGAGCAAGCCGCTACTTGCGGCTACGCGCAGCGCGAGGCGACGGGGCTGGGCACCACGGCCGACACGCTCGAGTTTCAGCGCGGTGAGTACGCCCGCC
>DMTJ01000211.1 GCA_003477185.1 Lentisphaeria bacterium | reverse complement strand
CGTGTTCTCGCCGACCTCCCATATCTGGTTCATCAACTCGTCCGAACAGGCAAACAAATTCTGCTCATGGAAGCTGCGATCCAGCCGCCGCACACTCAGGTCGCGAATCGTGATTCGGGTGGCTGCTTGTCGGGCCAGGACCATGATGCAGGCCATTCCATGCGCCTCGACAGAGTGCCACTGGCATTCCCCTTCTCGTAGAGTGTTGGTGATCACTTTCCGGGTCCCGCGGTCATACGGGCTCAGCACGGACCCTTGGAGAGTGTTCCCGTAGACCACATCTACGATATCACCGGCACTTCCGATGAACGTGCAATCTACGTAGCCGCGCGTGTACTGCGGCAGCTCCAAGATCGCAAAATCCCCCTCGCTCAGCACCAACTCATTCGGCGGCAGAGTCGCCTCTTCCGAGTCAAACTGATAGGTTAGCAAGTGCGCGGCTGCATCACACGGCGTGATTTTGTAGTAGGACGTGTGCGGTACATTATCCACAAATACTGTCCCGTGAATCTTGGAAAACGGCGTGCGCATTGGCCCTGCCACATTCCAGCCCGGAAGTCCGAACGCATCAGGCCCACGCAGGAATTTGAGCGATCCCGCTGCCAAAGCCGGAAAGACCAACGTGATCCCTGCCGAATCCGGCTCCACCTGCTGCAAGAACGTAATCTTGTTCCAGCCTGGCTGCAAAATCACGGTGCCGACCACGTCGATCACCTCTTCCTGCTGAAAACAGCGAGGCGTATCCCAGCGCGGGTCCGCCCAGTCACGCGGCTCGCGCCAAGCCTGGCACTTCACCAACTCTTCGTTGACGAAGAAATAGTACGGATCATCACAGAACACGTAAAGCATCGTCTCATCATCGTTATCGGGGACCTGCACGAACGTCTCGGCCATGAACAGGCCCTGTGCGTCCTTTACCGCCTGCGCAATGCAAACATGCGTGGTCAAATGCAGACAGGTCGCTCGCCCAGCCACCAGCACATTTCGCACCGGCACCAGCTCAGAGGTCGGCTCGAATGCCGGATAGGGATCCAGTTCCGCGTGGATGACCTCCCGCGTGTAGCCGGCCTCGACCCAATCGTCTGTCTTAAAGTCGCTCTCTTGCCAGCCCACTGGGTAGCGTTTTAGGTCCACCGTTTCCACGAACGTAGAGGCCCGTGAAATGCGCGGTTGGCGGCCCGTATAGACCTCGTAAGGATAGGTCAGCCATTCGTCGTTCGTCCAGACATACGGCTCGCCGTCCAAATTTAGCTGGCACCAAAACCCGCGCTCGCCCTGCTGCTGGGCATAGGTGGCGATATCGATGTGATGGGCCACCACGGCCAGCGAGTTATTGCCGACTTCTAGCGTATAGCCGACGTCGAAATACAGCACGTAGTGGCGCACCCCGACCCCGCCCATTGAGCCACAAGTGAAATGGCGGCCGTTGATGTACAGGTGGAACGCGTGGCTGGACGTAACCCACAGCTCTGCGACCTGTGGTGTCTCAAATAGCGTGAAATCGCGCCGGAGAAAGACGTAACTGTCTATGGAGGTAAGGGATTCTTGATTCCAAACCCATTCCCCACGGATGTCTTCTGGTAACGGGGTGCTTGCCATGCTTCCCTTCTTTACGAGCCACGAAACCCTATAAACGAACACCTTGCGCTCAAGAATCTATCGTGCATTCTGGCCAATGCCAGCGGAGCAAGGTGGGATAGAACCAGCTGCTAGACCCCGCTATACGCATTGAATCCGCCGTCAACGGGCACGACCACACCAGTAACAAAACCAGACTGGGTCTGATCTGCAAGCCAGACCAGCGTCCCGAGCAGCTCTTCAGGCTTGCCGTAGCGTCCCATCGGCGTCTGGGAAATCACCTTGCCACCACGTGCCGTGTATGATCCATCCGGATTGGTCAGCAGATCTTTATTCTGCCGCGTAAGGAAGAATCCCGGCGCGATCGCGTTCACCCGTACTCCCGTCCCGGACAGGTGCACTGCCAGCCATTGCGTAAAGTTGTTCACCGCCGCCTTGGCTGCACTATAGGCCGCCACTTTCGTCAGCGGTGAGAACGCGCTCATTGAGGAAACATTGATCACACTCCCGTGCCCGGTCGCGGCCATGTCACGCGCAAACACCTGGGTCGCCTGGACTACACCGATCATGTTTGTGTCGAACACAAAAGAAAACCCTTCGCAGCCCAGATCGAAAAACGTCCGTGTGCCGTTTGTCAGATCTTCCTGCTGCAGAAACTCCATCGCCGTATTGCCATCCGGGTGATTCCCGCCAGCGCCATTGACCAACAGCGTGCACGGGCCAAACGCCTCGCGTGTCTTTTCGTTCGCATCCAGCAAGCTATCGCGATCCAGCACATCGGCGGCAATCGCCAGCACATCATCACTCACCTCACGAATCGCGTCCGCGGCCGCGTCCGCATTCTCCTGCTTGCGACTCATCACCACGACTTTTGCCCCGCGTGCTGCCAACTCGCGTGCCATCACCGAGCACAGCACACCGCCCCCGCCTGTGACCACAGCCACTTCATTCTCTAGATTGCGCTCCATGATCTCAAGACCCTCTCGTTGAATCTGAAAAAATGTCCCAGACCTTGCCCGCGGTACGCTCGATTGCGAACTCCGCAAGGTCCGAAACCACTCGCGGTCTGGCCAGCTGCGCGAGCAACGCTGCGGACATCGCAACCGGCTCCGAAGCCGCCGTCTCGATGGCCGCAAACCGCTCTCCTAACTCAGCCGCCCCCCCCACGTCACTCGCCACCACGCGCGTCCCGCAATGCAGCGCTTCGATCACCGTCCGGCCGAACGGCTCCACGTCCGTCGGCGACATCAGCACATCCGCCGCGGCGATATACGGCAGCGCGCCAGCAGTGGCGATCACCTCGATCTCTCCCAGCCCTTGGCGCACCACCCGCGCTTGCTCCGCATCGCGCTCGCGCCCCACCACAAGTGCCCGCAACTGGGGTATCTTTTCCCGTGCCAGCGCCACCGAGGCAGCAAACAAGTCATGCCGCTTCCAAGGGACCAGATCCGCCACCATGACCACCAACGGGCCAGCGCCCGGCACTTCCGCAGGCACAGCACTCATACTGGCGAACGAAAACCCGTTCGGGACCACAGCCACAGCTTTGTGAACTCCGCAAACCGACTTCCGGACAAATTCGCTTGCCACAATCCAACGGGCACTCGCCTCAGAAATTCTCCGCAGCAGCAGAGTCGGCCCGCCCAGATCGCGGTGATGGTACACCAGCGGAATCCCCGACGGCACCGCCAACGAACAGATCAGCCCGGCACGAATCCCGTTCGCATACACCAGCGAGCACCCCGTCGCCTGAATCGCAGTAGCCACCTGCCGCCGCAGCCTTGCGCAGTCCAGCATCAGATTTGTGATACCCGAGACGCTGCGTGACCACGGCCGCCCGCCGAGCGGCCCCTCACTCTCGAACAAATCAGCTGCACCCGGCCCACAAATCACGCCCGCCGCCTCCACCTTCTTCAGAGTTGCGAAGTCCGCAAAGCTGCGCTCGGCCCCGCCCGAGACTAGTCCTAGATCGACCAGCAGCGGCCTCACAGCCCCACAGCCACCCCATCGCGGCGCGGGTCTGCAGCGCCCTGCAGTTGGCCGGTTTGCGAACTCCGCAACACGCTTGCTGCTGCCCCCATCGTCGTCTTCTCCACGACCCGATGACCGCGCGCCTCCAGCAACCGGATCGTATCCGCGCTGATCCCACTCTCGACGCGCAACTCATCTGGTAGCCACTGATGATGCACGCGCGGCGCGTTCACAGCTTCCTGCAAGTTCATGCCATGGTCCACCAGATTGAGAATGACCTGCAGCACTGTCGTGATGATGCGGGAGCCGCCAGGGCTTCCCGTCGCCAGGAAGACCTGACCGTCCTTCACCAGCAGTGTGGGGCTCATCGAACTCAGCATCCGCTTGCCTGGTTCCACTGCGTTGGCCTCTCCGCCTAGCAGACCATACGCGTTCGGCACCCCGGCTTTCGCACTGAAGTCGTCCATCTCGTTGTTCAGCAGCACGCCCGTGCCGGGGACCATGATGCCGGAACCAAACGAGAAATTCAGCGTGTACGTCACTGCCACCGCGAAGCCGTGATGGTCAATGATCGAGAAGTGCGTGGTCTCGTTGCTCTCTGGCGGAAGCAGTTGGCCAGGGCGAATCTCCTCACTTGGCCGAGCCTGCTCTGCGATCCCGCTGCGCACAGCCGCCGCATAGGCATCGCTGGTCAGTTGCTCAATCGGCACGTCGACAAAGTCGGTATCTCCCAGGTATTTCGAGCGATCTGCGTACGCGTACTTCATTGACTCCGCGAGCCAGTGAATCGACTGCGCCGAATTGTGCCCAGCCGCTGTCAGATCATAGCCAGAAAGAATGTTCAGCAGCTGCACGATATGCACACCGCCCGAACTCGGTGGCGGCATCGAGTACACGTCATAGCCGCGGTAGGTCCCGCGAATCGGCTTGCGCACGATGGCCTGGTAGGTCGCCATGTCGGCCTTCGTCACTAGTCCGCCGTTGGCCGCCATCTCCTTGCTGATCGCATCAGCAAACGGACCGTTGTAGAACGCCTCAGCGCCGCCATCGGCGATCTGCTGCAGGGTGCGCGCGAGGTCCGGCTGCGCAAAGTGGCTGCCGGGCTGGGGTGCTTTGCCCTGCGGTAGAAAGACCGCTGCTGCTGCTGCGTTGGCTCCCAGGCGATCAGTGCGCGCGGTGATTGCCTCAGTCAGCGATTGTGGCGCGTCGAAGCCGTTCGCGGCCTCAATCGCCGGTGCCAGCACCCGCTTCAGATCCTTGGTGCCATGGTGTTCCAAGGCCAGTGCCAGACCGGCCACTGTACCGGGCACCCCCACTGCAAGATGCGAAAACCGACTCTTCTCTGAATCTGCATCACCGGCCTCATTCAGAAACATATCCCGGGTGGCTGCTGCGGGTGCCATCTCGCGAAAATCGATCACTTCGACTACTCCTTGCGGAGTTCGCAAAACCATGAAGCCGCCACCGCCAAGATTCCCGGCGCGGGGCAGAGTCGCCGCCATCGTGAATGCCATCGTCACCGCTGCATCCACGGCATTACCGCCCTCGGCCAGAATGGCGCGGCCCGCTTCTGCCGCGATTGGCTCGCTGGCGGCGATCATCGCAGAATGTGCTATTTCTGGCCGCACAATGTCATGGGGGCTGATAATTGCGGTGTCCGCAAACGAGAACAAACAACACAGGGAAAGAGCGAGGACCGTGCGCATGGGATACCTTTGGCGTATGCATGAGATCAATTCCACCTACGGTAGGGCCTTCCCGCCCAGCTTCCAATCCACTTGTCAGGCTCCGTAGAAAAGGAGGATAATTATGCTTGAACTACAATTGGACGCCGTGAGGGTGGCAAGGTTGGGACTTACGAAGCCGTTTCAGAGTTGCCCGCAGGCTGCTTGCCCGCGATCGTCGTCGTCAAACTAACATGCTTTGTCGATCACTACGTGGTCGTCCTGGAAGTGGGAGAGGGCTGCCTAATAATCGGCGATCCCTTGGGGGGGCGCCAACGCTGGACCGCTGCCGAGTTCGAGGAGCGCTGGCGCCGCGCTCTGATCTATTTGAAGTCGAACGGCAAATAGACCTTCGCTGCATTGCGCCGCTCCCATTTTTACAGGAAGGAAAGAAGGGAAGGTAAGAAGACAGGATTGGTCATGCATCACGCCTTCCCTAAGTTCCCTTCTTCCTGTAGAGTTAACCCTGCACAACGCCTCTTGGCGGTTTCATTTTCTCGCCTCTCTCTTCGCCTGTGCCTTGAGCAACACCACCGCAGCTTCGGCGAGTTCCTCGTTCGGGTGGCATGCAGATCCCTGCGTGGTCGAGGGCACCAGCTCTGGAAGATTGCCACCAAAGCAGAGAACTGATTGGCGGGGCCGGGTGCAGAAGGTCAAAGACCAGCACAATTCGCGTGGCAGAACCTAACTCAAGATCAGATTCCAGAATAGCCTACTTCACTTCTTTGGAGAGACATTATTCGCTGGCAATTCACCAGCGCAGGAAGAATGGGCGGCGGAGGCCGCGTGTACGGAAGCCTGATGTGTGCTCGGAAGCCTGCCAGTTGGCGTCGCTGTCCAGGTCGAGGCAGGTAAGACACCACTTGAGAGTTGGCATTCACTTCGCTCATTCCCTGACAGGCCGGCTATGGTATCAGTAGGAGCTTAAGGTGTGGGGCTATCTGGCTTCTGGTCACCAGGGTGCCGGGCAGGTGATCTCCACGGTTTCCTCGCTGTTCGGGGCGCGAAACTCCAGCCACTCGGCGTGCAGGGCAATGCGCTCGGCAAAGCCTGCCGGGGCGTCGGGCTGGCCATAACGCCGGTCGCCCACAAGGGGCCAGCCAGCAATGGCTGCGTGCCGCCGTAATTGGTGCTTACGGCCCGTATGTGGGATCAACGTCAGATAAATCCTCGCCTCTTCGACCTTTTCGATTGTCCACGTGGTTTGGCAGGGGACGCGTCTTCCGCCCCACCCTGCCGGTTTAGCACGATTCTCTGCCTTCTTCGTCAAGGGCTTTTTCCAGACCCCCTCGCCCGGAACGTCGGCGCAAAACCCCTCAGGCATGGTGGCGATGGCACGGTAGCGCTTCTTTACACTGCGATCCGCGAATTGGCCCTGTATGGCCGCGGCAACTAATTTGTCACTCGCCAGTAACACGATACCGCTGACTGGAACGTCTAACCGGTTCAACAAGAACAGTTTCTCGTATTCTGGAAAGGCGCTGACGACGTCATTGCCCTTTTCGTTATGAACGGACACCCCTGCCGGCTTGTTGATCGCAAACCAATCTGTGCCTCTGGCTAACACGCCAGCTCTGAGCTGATCTTCCATGGCTTTTCCGGTCCTCTCACAGTGGTTTCATAGTGCGCCCAATGAAATAAGAGCTGGACTGCAAATTCCCAGTGCTGCCGTGCCTACATCTCGCGGCGGAGCATTCGGCAGGCTCACTGCAGGTGGCGTATGACTGCTAGGCCATCGGCGAGGTGTCGCCGGTACGGTGGAGCGCCGAAAGGCCCTCGCATTTTCTGACGAACTTATGATTCACCACACTAGTACTCGACGTAGGGCGTGATCGTGCCAGAGCCCACTGGAACGGATGCAGTGGCGGTCGCCTGGCCACCCGCGAGAGGATCGCTCTGGACGTTCAACACCTGGCCATTTTCAAGGACAATGCGCAGCTGAATGCGCTCGCCGTCGGGAACTCCGGTTGCCGAGAGTAAGATCGTAGTCGTGGAACCGGTGAACGAGATGTCCACAGCGTCCGTGTTTCCGGTGGATGCCGTAGCTGCCTGATCGTTGATACTGAGGACTCTAATTTGCACTTCGTCGCCCACGACCGGGGGGGGGGTAGGCCTGGCCACGGTCGCGGCAGGAAGAGAGACACCACTAAAGGTGGATGTCTCTGCCTCCAGACGAACCCAGCCCGGTTGCGTACCGTCGCGGTGCGTGTCGATTAGGCCGTCTCCGGCGATCTGACCTGCGACGAGACGGACCATGCCGCCAGAGCCATTGCCACCGTTGGTGGCCCCCAGTCCGCCTTGTGCGAGAATCTCGCCGGACAGGGAAATCGTGCTGCTAGCAATAATGGTGATGGCACCACCGCCACCACCTCCGCCGCCGCCCGGTGCCTCAACGGTGCCGAACCCGCCACCGCCGCCTGAGCCGCCGCTGGCAGCTGTCGCAAGAAAGGTGCCATAGGACCGTCCGGCACCGACGCCGGAACCCGGTGTGGAGTGGCCAGCCTGCCCGCCAGTTGGAAATTGGGCGCTGCCCGGCGCACCACCGCCAGGACCGTCGCCGCCGGTTGCTGGGCTTGCGCCAGCAGCACGCCCACCCTGATAGCCCCCGGTGCCAGGCGCTGCCTCGCCGCCCGCAGCCGAACCCACGACGCCGTCGCTGCCAGATACCTCAAGCGTCCCATCGATCCTGACACCGCCAACTGTGAGAATCGTGATTGGGTCATTATTGGCAGTACGCTGAAAGCGAACTGTGGCTCCAGATTCGATCACAAAGGCACCGTAATGCAGCACGCCATCGGCGTCTTCGGACATGTCAATGACATGCACCGGTGAGAGCACGAGCTCCCTCCACTCTTCGGTATCCAAGGTGTAGACCCAAGTATCCGAGAGCGTTCCTGCATCGGTTTCGCCGCCGTAGAGCACCAACATATTCGGCGACAGGTCCGGGGCAAACCCAAAGTGCCGGCGCTGTGGCGGCATTTCGGCGGGAGTAAGCTCCGCCCAAACAGTTCCGTCGAAGCGGTGAAAGTCGTGAATGAGCCCGGCATCATTCTGCCCGCCAAACAGGAAGATGCTGCCGCCTAACGTGGTCATACCGTGGCCATATCTTGGCGCTGGAAACGCAGTCTGAATCTGAGTCCACTCATTGTTTGAGAAGGCCCAGGCATCTCCCAGGACGCCTGCATCGCCAATGCCGCCAAACAATATCAGACGTGAGTTGGTATCATCCCAGGCCATCGCAGCCTCAGCACGTGCGGGAGGTGACGTGGCCAACCCAGTCAGCTCAGACCAGCTATTTCCGTCATACAGCCAAGTGTCCCCTAGAAACCCATTCGCGTCTCGCCCACCGAACATATAAAGGAGCCCGGAATTGGAATCGCCCAGCATCATCACATCCCGACGAGGGCTTGGTAGCGGACCGTTGCCGTTCTCCAAGGTCCAAGCTTCATCCCGCAGTTGATAGGTCTGATTGGTCAGTGTGTCGCCATCTTGGCCACCAAACTGCACGACGCCGCCAGAATTGATGGAGAACGCATAGCCAGCACCGACCACCGGGCTGGGGCTATCCGGGCCAGCAGGCGACCAGGCCTCCCCCGCCAAACGCCACGCCTCCGCCGACACGCTCCCGTCGCTGAAAATCCCGCCGACCAGAATCACGCCAAACTCGTCCGCACCCGCTGTCAGGCCGACGTGCGATCGCGCAACCGGCGGAGCACTGAAATGTCGATTCCCATCTTCGAAGGTGGAGCCCGAACTGATGGTCTGGGAAAAGGCCGGGAGAACGACTACTATTAGGGACAAG
>DMTJ01000050.1 GCA_003477185.1 Lentisphaeria bacterium | reverse complement strand
CACTCAACCGGCGGGGCAAAGTGAGTACTACCTGCCGGATCGTTGGTGCCTGCATCTGTACACGTACCACGGCACCCTGACGGTGGACGGCGCTGAGTTCCCGATCAGGCCGGGGGCATGCAGCCTGGTGCCGCCGGCAGTTCGGCTTGTCTACGATCCCTTTGAGCCTGGGGGCAGCCATGGGTTTGTGCATTTTCAGGTGCCGCCACCTGGCGAGGATGCCTTGGGAGTTCCACGTATGCAGCAGTTGGCTGGCGAGTTTGGGAGCTGCTTTCGCACGCTGCAATCGGTGATTCGGTTTCGGGCGACGGACCCGGCGCGAGCGAACGTGCGGCTGCACGACCTACTGTATACGATCGCCGAGTGCGGGACGGCAGACGACGACGCCTACTCGCATCCGGTCATGCGGCCGCTTTTGGAATGGATCGAGTTGCATCTGGCCGAACGCTTTCAGGTAGCGCGCATTTGCCGGGAGTTTTCGCTGAGCCATAACTATCTAAACCGGCTGTTTCGCGCTGATCTAGGCTGTACGATTGGGGCCTACATTCAGCAGCGCCGGGCGGAGCGGGCAATCCGGTTGCTAACTGACACGACCATTCCGATCAAGGCGATTGCTGCCGATCTTGGCTATCTAGACCTGGCGCAGTTCAGCACGTTTATCAAGCGCCAGGGCGGGCAGGCTCCGCGTAGAATTCGCGGGGCGCTGATGGAGAAAAGGACTTGCCAACAGCCGGAGGCAGACGCAGCCAACGAATAACCAATTGCCAAGTGAAGACTTTTGAGGACAAATACAGAGCCCTGGGGGCGATAAAGAAGAAGGCGAGTAAGGCGTAGCTGGCAAAGGGACAGTTTTTTGGGCAGGATCACAGGGTTTAAAAGATTTTAGACAAGAAGATTTGGAGGACAATAAAATGAGATGCAGCTTTCTATTTTTGTGGCCCTAAAAAATCCTTGCTCAAATTATTTTATCAGATAGGGCTGGCGGGCGCGGGCGCTCCCAGTGAAAGATTTAATCCTGTCGATTCTGTGATCCTGTCTAGAATCTTCTTGTCTGGTTGGATGGGGTACCTTTCCGTACTCTGCCTGTCCGTCGTGCACCCCATCCCGTGTGGCGCTGATGACGGGGCAATGCCCAGACAACAACGGTCTGTTTAGCAACTCGCAGCGTTGCGTAAGACCTACGCCAAGTACGATGACGCGGTGCATAAGATAGACGAGAAGGTCGGGGAGGACTCACGCACACTGGTGCCAGTCCTGAAAACCCTGAAGATGGCCAAGTACGAAGAACGGCAGAGGCAGAACTTGCTGGCGCGCTTCAATGATCTCGCTCCAATCCAGGCACCATAGACCTCGGGGCTTTCGGCCCTTAGCGGCTGAAACTGCGCCAGGCTTGGCGCACCTTATCGCAGGCGCCTTGCTCGGGATCGGTCGCGAGCGGATAGATGTGATAGACCCCATCGACTATGACGTCGGTATTGTCGCGGTCGTGCAGGTTCATCTCGGCACAGAGCTTGGCGCTCTTGTACTTGCTGATGACAAAGGAAGAAAAGCTGGCCCCAGGGTCTTCGATCGTGACTTCGCCTTCGACGTCGAGCGGCAGGTCGTCCAGAGACGGGACGACGCGAGCATTGGGGAGGGCAGTCTGAATAGCCAGGACGCACGCGTCCAGCGCTAAGGCGCTGGTTGCTCGCTCGCGGGCGGTCTGCTGATTGATCCAAATCTGTTCTGCGGAGTTCGCAAAGGCTGGTGAGATAGGCACGTCATTTGCTTCTGCGTCTGGCAGTTCGTCCGCGGCCTTTTCCGCGACGGGCGGTGACGGCTCGGTATCTTTGTCAGACAGCACGAGGTAGAGCACTGTCTCGCCGCCATGTACAATTTTCCGAGCCCGGCCTTGGCGATCCACGTACACTTGGAATGGCTTGGGAACAGATACCTGAAAGCGGGCGCACTCCACTTTCTCGCCAAATACACGAGTCGGTTCGATTGCCATGCAGGCCACGTAGTAGAGGGAGTGGCCGCTGCTCTGGCGCAGTCGTGAATCGGCGTAACTTTTGAAGGTAAAGGCAGCGCCGACTTGCTGGGGCAACTGGGGAATCACGCGCAGCAGAAACGCTTCGGTGACGGTATCAGCTGGGAAGTTACGGGCTACGGTGCGATCGTTCGCCTTGGTGTAGAGCTTACCGTCGTGGTACTTGCCGACGACCTTGCTGCTGCCTTGCCGAATCACGAAGGTCTGCAAGGACAGCAATGCTGCGCGTGCGCCCTTTATGCTCACCGTTTCGTCCTGGCTATAGAGGTTGCGCGAGTCCTGGAGAATGACGTCGTCGTCGCGGACCTTCGTTTGTAGGGTGAGGCGCGCTTCGCTCTCGATCGAGCGCACGCTGTCACCGAGGGCGATTTGGGTCCCTACGGCGTAGCGTTGGACCTTGTGTGTGGCGAGCTTCTGAAAATCAATTTCGAAGCTGCTGAGCGGTGTGGCCGCCCCGGCTAGCCCTATCACCTGGCAAGAAAGCGCGATGGCAATGATTCGAAACATAATGAAATGGTAGAGTTAGGTTGGTTCTGCGCATACGCTGTGCGCCGCGCCCCCGTTGTCAACGGCACTTGTACAATCCACACCTCCGGTGCAAAAATCCCGCGGAGCAATGGCACGGTACATGCATACGGGCGCCACGATTACATGCAAAAATAGCAGCACAATCCATTCCCCAGCAGCCATAGAGGACGCATAGTAGGTGAGGAGACCCAATGCGCCCTGCGCATGGAGCAGGTCTCGAAGCAATATCCCGGTAAGCTGGCGGTTGATCGAGTAGATTTTTCGTTGCGGCCAGGTGTGATCCGGGCGCTGATGGGGGAGAATGGCGCAGGAAAATCTTCGCTTATGAAGATGCTGGCAGGGGCGTTAGCGGATTACACCTTGCATACTTTTGTGGCCGGCAAGCCAGTTTCACTGCAGACGCCCGCCCAGGCAGCGGCGTGCGGAATCGGCATGGTCTACCAAGAGCTGAGCACGGCGCAGCCGATCAGCATCGGGGAAAACTTACTGGTGGGTCGCCTGACGGTTTCTGCTTTCGGGCTAGTGAATCGCAAGGCACTGGCCGAAGAAGCGCGGAGCTGTCTTAAGCAGGTGGGCCTAGAGCATCTGGACCTGGAGGCGCGCATCAAGGAGATCAGCCAGCACGAGACGCAGCTCGTCGAGCTTGCCGAGGTGCTCGGGCGTAAGCCAAATATTCTGGTGATGGATGAGCCGACCTCGGCCTTGTCGCACAGCGAGTTCGAACGGCTTTCCGAGATTATTCACAAGCTTCGGGCGCAGGGGATGTCGATTATCTACATCTCGCATCATCTGCCGGAGATTTTCACCATTGCCGATCGGGTTACGGTGATGCGTGACGGGAAAAAGTCGGCGAGGACGATATTGCCAATGTCACCCGGCAGTCACTGGTGCGGATGATGTTGGGGCAGACGATCGACGAGTTCTATCATCGGCGCGAGCCCAAGCTTGGTACGCCAATGCTCACGGTACAGCACCTGACGCGCCTTGGCTTCGTCCACGACATTAGTTTTGAGCTACAGACACTTGGAATCTATGCGATTGTACGCCACATACCCGGCACGTTACCGTTCTGCGCGTGCTCCTTTGCCCCCATCACGGAGTTAGGAAGCTACGCGCCGGAGATGAAGCTGCTCGCCATGGATAACGCAAACCTCGAGACCGAAGGCACCATGCAGCTCGTTTCGGTCTGGCTGACCAAGCATGGCGACAACCTGAAGGGCATCATTCTTGCCGGAGACGGCTTCTCCATGACCGGCACGCTCGAAGCCGTGAAAAAGGCGGGGCGCTCCGACTTGATCATCGTCGCGGCTGGAAACAGCAAGACTGGCATGGACTCGATTATGGCTGGAGAAGCTCTCGCGATCACTTATCAGTCTGCGGAGGGCTGCGTTGCGATCGCGGTCCGTGCGGCTGCCCGCTGGTTCAGGGGCGAAGTGCTGGATTCCGTGATCTACTTGCCCAAGCACATCATCACCCCGAGAGACGTCGCCAACTTTATGCCGGCACAGTGGTTAGTTTGAGCGCAGTTCTTTAGCAATGAGGCACCCGCATGGCTGACATTCGAGACATTCGTAGCTTACCCGCCCGAGAGCTTGCGACAGCGATCGGGCGATTCGTCGGCTATCTGCTGGTTGCCAGCATCGTCTGGGTAGAAACAGGTCTCGGGGCCACCGTGGTTGCTCTGATGCATGCGGTAAGCCAGCCCTTTATCTCCCTGCTTCAACCGTTGGTCGAACCCGGTGCCACTGGTGCGGATGAGTTTCTCAACCAATCCGCCCAGGCGTTGAGCGGCACGGCCAAACCGCTCCTGGAGACCACGTCCTACTACACCATTCTGCTCGCTCCTGCACTGGTCCTGCTGCTCCCGATCGGCTCACTGCGTACCCTCGCGCTACGAATCAGCTGCGCAGGAATGATTGTCGTGCTGCTGCACTGGGCACAAAGCATTGTGCACGCATTGTATGCCTATCACAGATCGATCAAGTATTTTGGCGGATCCTACGCGCCCATGAAAAACGAAGTCACCCTCCTGAGCGGCTTGAATTTTGCCGTCTGGCCGATGCTCGCGACATTGATCGCCTACGCGCTCACCCGGCGTTTCAGCCAATCGGAGGAAAGCAGTCATGACTGAAACAGTGCTAGAAGACCGGCCGCTGACCGCAGATCCGCTTTGGTTTCTCGGCATCTCCGTGGGGTTGATTGCCCTCTTCGTGACCGCGGTTTCGATCTTTACCGAGCAGCAGTGGATGATTGATTACCGGACTGCCGATGTCACCTCAGGGCTCATGCGCATGCTAGGGCTCGAGGCCTCGAGTGAAGGCCGCAAGGTGGTCCTGATCTGGAATGACGTCACGCGCAATGCAAACGTGGAGTACGGGTGTAATGGCCTGCTCATGTACCTCTTACTCACAGCGACCATGCTGCCGTTTCCGGTCAGCTGGCGCGAGCGAGCGCTTGGCTTGCTCGGCGGCTTACTATTTGCCTTCACCATCAATCAGATTCGGCTCGTCGCGCTGATGTTTTTGTTGTTCTGGGTCGACGCTGCCCGGTTCGAGATCTATCACACGGGTTTCGGCCAGGCGTTCTCCGTCTTGAGCGTCGCATCCTATTGGTGGATCTGGCTCAAATTTCGCGGATCTGCGAACTCCGCACCGCCTGCTGACGTACAGTCCGACGAGGTGCCAGACGCAGGATAGAGTGGGCTGGCTCCGGCGATACGCAAGCTGGGACCGCGAGCGGCTCGCCCGCATCCGGCAAAGCGGATGTTCTGACGCCTTCCTGTGCTAATAAGCGCCGTCCGCCTATCGGAGTAGCTTACGTCCTGTTGAAGACTCACTCAATGCGGGGGATCAGATAGACGCGTCCCAGCAATTCTCGCCAAGGCCCAGAAATCTGGCCAAGCGAACGACTTCGAGCTCGGCCGCTTTTCGATACTCGCGTTCATCCAGCCGTCCGATGGCGTATCCAAAAGTCACGGTCAGGTGGCCGTCGGCAACTGCGGCATTTGCCCAG
>DMTJ01000570.1 GCA_003477185.1 Lentisphaeria bacterium | reverse complement strand
CCAGGTGCCGGTGATTCGTACCAAGTTGAATGAGCGAGACACGTACTTCGGCCTTGAACCCGGACTGTTCGACGCGATCTATGCGGCGTTGCGGAGTCCGCAAACCGTGGCGCGGCTGCTAGACGCCGCGCGGACGTACCATGAGTCGGCGGCGGAGTTTGCAGATCTGGGGCCGGAGTGGCAACATCTGGTGCAGCTGATCGACGGGGAGTTGCCGTCGGTGGAAGCGCAAGCGGGCAGTCATTGCTTGCTCGGAGCGCGTGCCCAATTGCGGGACATGCGGCAGCGCCTGCGCGAGCAGCTGGCGAGTCTGCGCGACCACTTACAGCCCATCGCTTTGGGGCTGGTGGGGAATGTTTGGTTCGGCCGGCCAGCTGCGATTCCGCGCTCGCACCGGGAGAGTCTACGCGATGTGCTGGAGCCAGGGGACATCATGATCGTGCGCCCGGACAACAAGAGTAGTACGGCATTGTTGCCTGGCTGGTGGACGCACGCCGCGGTCTATCACGGCGGCGCTACGGCTTTGGAGGCGTTAAAGGTGGATGTTGACTGGCGCTGGGATCGAGGTGTCCGGCTGGTCACTGCGGAGGCCCTGGCCGCTGGGGTGGTGGTGAATACCCTTGAGCGGACGCTGCGCGTGAATCACGTGGTGGTGCTGCGACCACAGGTGAGTCTGGAGCAAAAGCGCGCCGTCCTGCGGAAGGTGTTGCGCCATGTGGGAAAACCGTATGATTTCTCGTTCGATTTTAAGCGGTCGGACTGCCTGGTCTGCACGGAGTTGGTCTACCGCTCGTATGACCAGATAGGCTCGATTCGGCTGGAACTTGTGCCAAGAATGGGCAATCCGACGCTTTCAGCGGATGACCTGGTGCGGCATGCGCTGTTGTCGCCTGATCAGTTTGCGATCTCCGCAGTCTCGCTTGCGCACGATGGCGGGCGCTTCGCGCTCGGCGAGGAGGCGCGTGATTTGGCCGCGGCAACGCTTGGCCTGAGCTGAGCGGAAACGATTATTGGTCGTCGGCGATCAGTGGCTGGTGCGCGATTGCGAACTCCGCAACCGGGGTGCCGCCGATGAGGTGCTCTTGAATGATGCGTTCGAGCACGTCAGGCGTGCATGACCGGTACCAAGTGCCTTCTGGATAGACGACCGCGATCGGTCCTTCCCGGCAGACCCGTAGGCAGTTTGCCTTGGTGCGGAGGACGCCACCGGCACCGGTCAACTTTAGCTTGTTGAGTCGCCGCTTGAGGAAGTCCCAGGATGCCAGACTGGCTGCGTGGTCACAGCATTTGGGCTTGGTTTGATCGCAGCAGAGCAGGAGATGGCGGCGGGCTTGCGTGACGCCCACAGCGTCCAGTGTTTCATCGAGTGTCATCGGTTCCAATCCAGTTTTTCTGCGGTAATGCGAATCGATTCACGACTGGCCTGTACCAGGCCCTCTCCAGACACGACGTCGGTAAGGACATCCTGCTCCGACGACGGATCGTCTATTTTTGGGGAGAGAAATACCATTTCATCGGCCCGGAGGCCATGCCGGATGATGGGCGTGGGGACGTGGGGGGTCCAGGTCCAGCCGGAGCGCACATAGAGCATTTCGGTGCAGACGTAGCGGTCGCCGGGAATGGGAGGGAGCGTATCGCCGATCAAAACGACTTTTTTGGTGTTGGTGGCGGCGAAGCAGAAGGCGGCGAGCCGAATCGCTGGGGCGTCGTCCGCCAATGCGAGCAGGAAGCTTGGCTCGGTGACGAGTGCGGACGGATTGGAGACCGTATCAGATGCTTCGAGACGAATCTCGCACGGATCGGGCGGATTGGCCGAGAAGACAGTGGGGGGGAGCTCCAGCTCCCAGAAGTCTGTGAGTGCGCTCCATTTCATCTCAGGAAGTGTCGCAAAGGGCACACGTTCTCCCTGCCTGCGCAGCACGCCGTTGGCGTCGAGTTGGTACAGTTTGAGGTCGGGGACGCGGCGTAAGGCACCGGACGGGTGGCCATGGCCGCGCAGCCAGATGGTGTCGCCGTTTCGTACTGCGTCCAGATCTGGAAGGCATCTGAGGTGGCCCAAGATGGAGATCGAGTCCTCAGGCAGCCTGGCAGCCCATTCAGCCACTTACGCTTCCCTTCGCGAAGATGGTCTGCACGCGATTACGCAGAAAGCCGCGCCGTGCCTCGTCGGTCACCCACTCGCAACGGTTGGCTAGAATGCTCAAGCGATCGATCGCAAGCTGCCTGCTGGGGGCGTCCGGCGCGGTAGTCAGGGAAGTCTCGACCTGATCGAGCTCCTGGGCTAGTTCTTCCGGGTTTGGAGGCTGTGCCCGCCGCGCATGTGGATGCTCACTAGGACCTTCTTCAACTTTGCTCATCAGGTCATCGACCAAACCTTGCAGAATCTCCTGCTGGTCCGGGGAGTCCCATATGTAGCGAAAGCACCACAGGTCGGTCGGGTCACTGGACATGCGCCCGGAAAGCAGGGCACTGGCCGCGACGAGCTTCTGCATTTTGACTGCGCGTCGGTCGGAACACGGGAGGCCCGCGGTCCGAATTCTCCGAACCAACTGCACCATTGGCGCGCGTGACTGTCGAAGATCGACGTATGGGAGCAGGCGGTGCAGGTGCTTGACTTCCTCGACGGATACAGCAGCCTGGGTCTTCTGGTCCATTTCCAGCGTCCAACCAGCGGCGAGCACGTCCGCTAGGCGTTCATCATCGACATTCTCACAGTTTACGCGCAGCAGAAAGCGG
>DMTJ01000190.1 GCA_003477185.1 Lentisphaeria bacterium | reverse complement strand
CAACAACGGCAGCTATGAGATTGCGGAAGTCACACCAACTGTCCTTACCTTGGCTGGCGGTGAAACACTGGCCGACGAAGAGCCGAGCAACAGCTGCGTACAGCCGAGCAACAGCCGCGTACAGCTGGTCGCTGACGCTGTGAACTACGAGCTGGGTCTGCGTGCAGGCTTCCCATACGTCTCCTACACGCCAGATAACCTCGGTGAAAACCAGGAAATTGTGGGAACCGACCTCGCAGAGCTGGGCGAATGGACCCATATCGCTGGTACCCTTGACCCGGATGCCGGGCGTCTAATCCTCTACGTGAACGGTCGCTCGCAGTCCGTGAACTTCACAGGCTTCAAGCCTTATCAGAAGCCAGGTGACCTGTACATTGGTGCAGCTTCTGGCGGCTTCGAAGGTCTGATCGACGAAGTACGAGTTTGGAGCGTAGCCCGCAGCACGGCGCAGATCAATGGGCTTAAGGACTCCACGTTGGCCGCGACTGAAGACGGCTTGAGCAGCTACTTCCGCATGGATGACGGCGAGTACGGGACGAGCAACCCGCCCTACGAGCACAAGTTTGGTGCCGAGGATCACGCGATTCCGAATGACTTCACCGTGGCCGCTTTGGGCCGTGGCGACTATGCCTTCGATACGGTAGTGCCTGACCTTTCAGACATGGACAGCGATAATGATGGCATGCCCGACTTCTGGGAGAACGCCAACGGCCTGGATCCATTCGACGCCACTGGCGACAACGGGGCAACTGGTGATCCGGACAACGATGGCCTGCTGAACCTGCAGGAATACGACGCGGATACTAATCCACAGCATCGTGACACCGATGCAGATGGTATGGATGACGGATTTGAAGTCCTTTTCAGCCTGCTGCCAAAAGCCGACGATGCCTTTGATGACGCCGACGGTGACGGTCTGAACAACATCTCTGAGTTCCTCGGTGCTGACAATCAGGCAGCCTTCGCGGGCT
Organism: Lentisphaeria bacterium; assembly: GCA_003477185.1. Taxonomy (GTDB): domain Bacteria; phylum Verrucomicrobiota; class Lentisphaeria; order JABSQK01; family UBA12247; genus UBA12247. Next base: position 3,458 of record DMTJ01000190.1, on the reverse strand, counting down.
CCACTGGAGCCATCCTGATCAGCTCATCTGACCGCAGTCTCTGGGGTGATGCTACTGACCCAACCAGCGCTGACAGCGATGGTGACGCCATGGGCGACAAGGCCGAGGTCGAGAATGACCTGGATCCGAACGACGCCAGCGGCGACAATGGCGCAGACGGCGACCCGGATGCAGACGACCTGACCAACATTCGCGAACTGCAGCTTGGCACCAAGCCAACTGTTGCTGATACCGATGGTGACTCGCTCAAGGACGGCTGGGAAGTTGCAAACTCCTTCGATCCGCTCAACAACGACACCGACGGTGACGGTACGTTGGACGGCGAGGAAGACACCGACAACGACGCGCTGGACAACGCAGGTGAGCAGAATCGTGGCACAGAGCCGCGCAATCCTGACACCGATGGCGACTTGCTGCCGGACGGCTGGGAGGTTATCTCAACCAACTCCAGCGCAGTCTCGCTGGACCCGCTCGATGCCACCGGCATCCACGGAACTGACGGTGACCCTGACGAGGATGGCCGTACCAACCGTCTCGAGTACCTCGCTGGGACCGACCCATGGGTTGCTGACAACTTCGATGTCGATACTGATAATGATGACGTGGCTGACACCGACGAAATTCAGCAGAACACCGACCGTCAATTGCCTGATACTGATGATGACGGCATCGCCGACATCGTCGAGCACAACGACGCCGAACTGGGCTTCCTTAGCGATCCGCTGAATAGCCTCAAGTACAAGGGGGTGCAGAACCTGGTCTTGAACCTGGATGGTGCGACCTTCCTCGACGTGCCGCTGGTGAACATCGGCCAGTCCGACGCCAATGTGGCCGTGGAAGACGATCCGGACGCACAGCGCCTCGGCTATGAGAGCTGGACGGTGGAAGCCTGGGTTCGTCCACAGCTGGATCTGACCCTTCACGCCGATCCTGACCGCCGAATGGTCATTGTTCAACGCTCCCTGAGCCTGAATGGAGACGCTGACGTGATCAGCTATGAGCTCGGTATCGATACCGATGAGCGGCCTTACGTGCTCTGGAGTACGCCGACCGTTGTCCGCAAGGTCAAGGCTGGCACGCCGATCCAATCCGCTGACGAAAACTTCGTCTGGACGCACATTCTGGGTACCTTCAATGCTGCCAATAACTCCATGTTCCTTTACGTGAACGGGGTGGAAGTAGCTCGCAACATCAATGCTTTCGGTAGCGCCAAGCCGAAGGATCTCGACAAGCTTGCCGTGATCCGCATCGGTGCATCGGTAGATGTAGACGACGTAAGCGACAGCATCTCGACACACAACTTCGTGGGTGACCTCGACGAAGTGCGTATTTGGGGTGACGTCCGCACCGAGGCAGAAATCAAGGAAGCCTATAACCGCGATGTTGAGATTGTGCTCGGCAACCTCGATACCTTCCGTTCTGGGCTGGTACCACAGGAATCCGTCTACGATCCAGGCATTGACTCGCAGCTGTCGACCGACGGTCTGTGGGAAACTACTGCCGGTACACAGGGACTACTGCTGGCTCAGGCACGCTACTTTGACGCAAACTTGAACCAGACTCGCGACGCACATGAGGGGCTCTGGATCGATCAGAATGGTAACAACGTCTACGATGAACCGGTTCTCGTCGAAGGGGAGACTGAGGAAACCGTGATCGATACTGTGATCCTGCCGGGCTCTCATGATCCTACAGTGACTGTGGACGAGAATGCAGCGGTTGTCCTTATTCCTGACTTCACAGTCGCCAGCGATGATGGCACGTTGATTCAGGATGCCCCGGGCAGCCTCGCAGCCCTCTACTTTGGCGATACCAACAGCAACGCGACTTGGGAAGCAACCGAGGACATGTGGGATGACTACGTCACCCTGCAGGATGCCTTCTTCCCAGGCGTGAATGACTGGGCAACTCCGCTGAATCTGGGCTTGTACCTGAAGTTCGACGATGGTCCAATGGTCCTGACGGTCGCTGACCAGGCCGCGGAAGACGCTGTGGCTACCACCTACATCGGTGCGATCTATCGCAGCGATGAGGCTGCCTACAAGGTGGACATTGATCCGACCTCCGGTCGCAACTGGGTTGTCAACCCTGTGACACCAACCATTCAGGACTTCGTCTGGCATGCCGACTGGCTGCCTTACGAGCGCCTGCTGTCGCAGTCGCTGGTCGATACAGACCGCTGGGTACATGCCTTGCAACTTACCACAGCTACCAATGCCCGGGCTACCTTGGTACAAGCCAATGATGAGCCGAATGTCATGAACTTGATCGTCGACATTGACCCGCAGTCGCCTGGTGTGGACAGCGTGCTGACCGCGCACCCGCGTGGTGCCTTTGATCCGAATGGTGACATGTTCAGCTATGAGTATCAGTGGTACATCGACGATGCAGGTTGTGTCGACACGACCTGCATGGAGCCCATTGCTGATGCAACCGCACGTCATTGGACCGTACAGGCCGGGAGCCGCAGCTACCGCGTCTCTGTACGTGCCGTGGATGAGGACGGTGGTGCGAGTACTTGGGTATGGAGTGAAGCAGTTACTGTAGACGCCGCTCAAAGCTCGCCGACCGTAGCCGAGTACGTGGTCTCCCAGGCCGATCTGGACGAGGATGAGCGCGCTGAGCATTACATCGGCACGCTGACGACCGAACCTACAGACGCCGACGGCGATCAAGTTTACGTCTTCACCCGCTGGATCAAGAACCAGGGCATTGCCATCACGGATTGGTCGCTAATGCTGGTCGACCTGTCATATGGTCACGCGCAGCTGCGGGTCGGTGATGTGGTCAAACTGGAGGCTTACGTCACCGATGAGGTAGACGGAAACAACACCGCCACCGGGCGTCGCAGCGCTCCTAGCTACAGCAACAGCTTTGTCCACGGCGGCGGGGTTGGCACTAACAGCCGGCCAGAGCCGCCTGCGATTGCGATCGAGCCGGCTCAGCCTCGTGCTGAAGACGACGACATTCGTTGTGTTCTCACCCTGCCTGCCGTTGATCCCGATGGGGACGTGGTGTCATACTTCTTCGAGTGGTACGGTTTCAACCGTGTGACCAATACCTACCAACAGCTGGAACGCCGCTCGCGCACAACCACCGAAGGTGTGATCGAAACTGGCGGACGGAAAGAGATCGGCTTCCCAGGCTTCGTCGACACGAGCGTGACAGGCACTGAACTTGACGACTTGCTCAGTGGTACTGGTACCGACGTACTTGCGCCGGACGATGGCGATATTCTTGAAGGCAGTATCATCCTGACCGCAGGCCAGGCTCAGGTTGAGTTTGCGATCGACAGCAATATCATCAGCACCATGTTGGCGACTGAGAATCATCGTCTAGAAGGCGTTCTGGTCTACTGCGAAGTGCAGGCCGTGGATACGTTCGGCAACCGCAGCGAGCCAGCGCGGTCCCAAACAGTCACCGTCTTCCCAGGCTTCGGCTTGCCCGGTTCCAACGAG
>DMTJ01000017.1 GCA_003477185.1 Lentisphaeria bacterium | reverse complement strand
TCATTTCGGCGATGAGATTGACGACGCACTTGGGGGTGTAGAATTGATGAACGCCCCCGCGTTCACCCTCCGGGCAACCCTGGCGGGTTGTCTCTGTCGCTCCGCTCCCGTCCGAGGACTCGACGGAGCCTCGGAGCTTGTTGGCGGTGTCCCAGAGGGTTTCTTCGAAGGATTTTGCGGGCTTCTTGGCGGCGGTCTTTTTGGATCTGATTGTGCTGGCTGCCATTTGTTGTAGACCGCGGGATCGACGATGCGGCCGATCGATCCCTACTATTAGGACCAAGCCGATATCTGTCGAGGGGAATTGAACAAGATGTCGCCTAGGATGGTGCTTTCGTGTTCGGGACCACTGGGCATGGGAGTTAAATTCAACAATCGCTGCGTACAGGCTCTTCACGTTCAGTGAATAGTGTTCGTCAATATCAATGTGCATGACCTGACGACTTTCCCTGACGATCTGGTCCAATTCTTTTCCGATAGCAGGTCCGTCCGGCTTAAGCTGATGCCATGGGCTAAGACCTCAGACGCATTGTCGTACGGATGAAAGAGCTCTTTCTGCACGGCGCTCAACAGCGTACCCGGAAATTCAATGACCGAGTCGTTTAGATAGCGCGGTGCGGTGGAAGGCTTTTCTTTCTCCTGGATCACCCGGCAAAGCGTTCGTACGAGAACCCCGATTAGCGGCACGATGACAATCACGCCGTTGGAATTAAAGAGCGTATGAAACACCGCCAGCTTCAGGGTGTAGTCGTCTGCCGCAATGCCGCAGGCGGCGCTGATGCGATCGACCGCCTTGGCCAGGTATGGCATGGTCGCGATGGCGATTGCTCCAGTGGTCATATTGAACACCAGGTGGCCACCGGCCAATCGTTTCCCATCAATACTGGCACTCATCGCCCCGCCGATCGCGGTAATAGTTGTGCCTACGTTCGCACCAATGGCCAAGGCGAGCGAATTTTCATAGGTGATCTGCTTCGCGGCCAATGCAGTAATGATGATCACCAGCGCAGCGTGGCTTGACTGCATGATGACCGTGGCCACCGCGCCAATTCCCGCAAAGATAAACAGGCCCTTGTACCCCGGCATCGCATACTTGACGAGATCGATATTGTCCTTAAACGCCTCGAAGCCTTCTTTCATGAAATGAATGCACAGAAGAAGGAAGCCCAAGCCTGCCAGGATAAACCCAAGACTCCGGAGCGTGTTTTTCTTTTGGAAATACAACACACAGCCAAAGACCAGCACGGGCATCGCATAGGCAGAGAGTTTTACTTTCAGGTCCAAGCCCGCCACCAGCCAGGCACCGGTTGTCGTGCCGAGGTTCGCACCAAAAATAATTCCTAAGCCCCCGGCCAAGTCGATGAGCCCTGCACTCAGAAAGGAAATCGTGATGACCGATACCAGCGAGCTGGATTGCATGATGGTGGTGGTGACCACGCCGAACGAAAGACTCCTCGAGGTACGGTCGGTGCTGTGCCGCAGGATGGCTTCCAGCGTGCCACCGGTGAATCCGCGAAACCCCCTCTTCCAGGAAGTACATGCCGAATAGGAAAACCGCCAGCCCTGAAGCGATCTCCTTGAAGTCCGGACTGACCCAGAAGCCATAGCCTAGAAAAAGTAAAATAGTGGGGAGGAAAGGTTTCTGAATTATATGGGGCTGTATGGGGCCCACGTTTGCGAGCTGTTTGATGCTTTGTGACTCGCGATTGGCGTCGTTGGCTTACGCGCTTGAGGCGCGGCTTTCGTCTGAGCAGCTTGCCTACTGGCCGAAGACGCGGCGGAGCAACTCGGTGGTGCGGGCAGCGGGGTCGCGCCGAATCTTGGCCTCTTCTTGGGCCAGGACATGGAAGAGGCCGTCGACGCCGGCATTTGCCACGTACTCCTCGATTGACACGGTTGGCTGCGGAGCAAAGGGGATGCGCTTGTACTTCTTCAGCAGGTCGCCATACAGGGTCACGACGCCGAGTTCCTGCATGTGCCGCGCCGCAACCGGGCGAAAGCGCGCCTGCAACTTCGGTTCACAGACCTTGCGGAAATAGGCTGTGGCGGCGTGCTCGCCGCCGCTCAGGATGCCTTGGGCATCGGCAATGCTCATCTGCTTGATGGCGTCGATAAAGAGTGGCGCTGCCTGCCCTGCTGCTTGCTCTGCCGCTAGATTCATCTGATTCTCGAAACGATCGACACTGGCTCCGAACCCGATTTTGCGAAGCCCATCAGCCATGCCCTGCAACTTGCTCGGCAGGGGAATGCGAATCGCTGGGTTCTGGCCGAAGCCGCCGTCGCGGGAAGTCTGCGCCACAGCTTGGCGCGTCCCTACTTCCAGCGCATCGGCGAGGCCAGCTGCGATGGTGGCACCAGATAACTCGCCTCGCCCGGTGAGAGCTGGCAGGAGTTCGCCGAGCACCGCGGGATCAAGAGTTTGGCAGCCAGTAAGGGCGAGACCGAGAAGCAGAGGAAGGAGAAAGCGTTTGAGCATGCGAGAATCCAGCGGGAGGGAGGGCGACCTGCGAAAGGTGCCAGCAAATAGCCGATCCGTCAACCTGAGTGCGCACCAGAGTTCGCGAGACTGCGCTTCCGGTCCAGTCGGTCACTCCGGGGGCACGCTCAACGAATCTGGCAGAAACATGGACGACAGCAACATGGAATGCAGACGGCCGCAGGCAGCGGCATTCTACCGAGCCGAAACGCCACTCCTCTGGCTCACTACGAACGGCACGAGAAAGGCTTCATTTTGACCAAGTCAGCGAAGGCGCTCAGGCGTTTATTCTGCAGTGAGGAAAACCCGAGGGGCTCGGCATTCTCGACCGCACGATACGATAGGCGTTGTGTTGCCAATCGTAGGACTTTTTGCCTACGCCGGATAAGTTGGTAACATAATTGAGCTCGCAACACAAGGGCCGCACGAAGACCAAGCATGGAGTGTCAAAGCAATGGTGGGCACAGAGCAGAGAGGCTGCGATGCTCCGTTAGAAGCCGCTACCGCGGCGGATCCGTGCGAGCACGTCGTAGGTGGTGCGTGCACTTTCCGGGGTGACCTGTAGCTCTGCCCCCTTGCGGATCGCCTCATAGAGATTGTCGTAAAAGCTGTCGTAGCTGCCCTTGGGCCGCACCGGAAACTCATCGACGATCCAGTCAATCTTCTCTGGTCCTGGCCGGACGCCGTAGGCGCGGTTCAGGGCGTGTGTCTTGTCGACCGTACGGATCTTGGGCAGCGCCTTGGGCTCGAAGTACTTGACGGTGGCCGTGCTGCCCATGATCCAGAAGGTACCGTGTGTGCCTTGAATGACCCAGCTTGGCCCGGGGGATGCGTCGACGCAGGTCATGTCGATGTCGACGACCACGCCGTTCTTGCATTCGAAGACGGCCTTGATGTCATCCTCGGCATCGCCGGGATTGAAGTGGTGCCCCACTGCGCCCCAGACCCGACCGGGCTCGGAACCGGCC
>DMTJ01000157.1 GCA_003477185.1 Lentisphaeria bacterium | reverse complement strand
CGTAGTCCGGCATCGCAGTATTGATCTCACCGGCCAGTTCGATGAAGCGAGTTGTTTGGCCGATCTCCCGGGCCTTCCAGCTGAGATAGAAGGGGTCGATGGGGATGCAGTGGCCGCCGAGGCCGGGACCGGGGTAGAAGGGCATGTAACCGAATGGTTTGGTCGACGCCGCCCGGATCACTTCCCAGATGTTAATGTCCATCTCATGGAAAACTACCTTTAACTCGTTAACCAAGGCGATGTTTACGCAGCGGAAGATGTTCTCCATCAGCTTGGTCGCCTCTGCCGCCCGACAGGAAGACACGGGGATGGTCTCGCAGATGATCGTATCGTAGAGCGCGCGCGCTGCTTCGAGTGCGTCAGGCGTTAGACCGCCGACTACCTTAGGAATTGTAGAGGTCTTAAACTTTGCGTTATTTGGGTCTTCCCGTTCTGGCGAGTAGGCCACGAGGAAGTCCTTGGTAGCGCAAAGCCCAGAGATGTCTTCCAGCGTCGGTGCCAGGATCTCGTCCGTGGTGCCGGGATAGGTGGTAGACTCGAGCGTGATGAGCTGCCCCTTGCGCAGGTGTGGGCCGATCGCTTCGGCCGTTTTCACCACGTAGGAAAGATCCGGGTCGCGATATTCGGTCAACGGTGTCGGCACACAGATGAGTACGGCATCGCAATCGGCAACCTTGGAAAAATCTGATGTGGCAAACACCTTGGGTTGATTCGCGATGTGCTCGCGGACCTCATCCCCGTCAATATGCCGGATATAGGACTCCCCGGCGGTTAGCGCATCAATCTTGCGCTGGTCGATATCTAGTCCAATCACTGGAAATCCGGCTCGCGAAAATTCTAGGACAATCGGTAGTCCCACATAGCCAAGGCCAACCACGCCAATCGTGGCTTCGCGATTCTCGATTTTGCGTATCAGCTCGTTCTTCATAGTCATCCGTCACGTGATATGATCCAAAGTGGAGATAATACAGATACTTCAACGAGCGACAATGTCGACGGTAACTGAGCGCTCTCGCAGAAATCTTCCGCTTCCCGCCGTCAACGCGGATCGGTCGGCCGTTCAGAAGCAGCGTTAGATTCCGGCGAGCGACCCTTATCTAAAGGATGGGTTTGGGCTGCCCGTGATCGCAAATCCTATCGGTCCAGCTATGGAATTGGCTCTGCCCACAGTACCACCTCGGCACAGGCCATCTGCACGACCGATCTGCTGGCCACTTGGGCCGAGACTACCGGCCAAGCTCTGCCGGACAGCGCTGGCGAGGACAGCGTCAGCTTTCGGCCCGCGCTCCGCGAGGTTCCGATCCCTAATCTCAAGAACCGCCTGATCGTGCATCACTCCGACCGCGGCGCATTTGCCGTACGCAGAGGCCATAGAGCCAGCGGGCAGCATGAGGGTAGGCCGTTCGGGCGTCATCTGGTCATGGCGTCGTCGGGAGTCATGGCGTCATCCAGTCACCAAGTCCTATTCATCACGCCCAAGGCGTGAGCCTGGCGCAAAGGGGCACCCCCAACGACGATGTGCTTGGGGGCCCCTCTCCGTAGGGCGCAACTCAGCTGTGAGGCGAGATCCCCAAAAAGCACGGCGCTGGGTTGAAAAGTACCCATTCGCAGACGACCTTTCCAGCCACGCTTTCTCCCCCCACCTAGCCTGAATCGTTCATGGAATTCTTAGCCAATGCCTGGAAAGTCTGCTGTGAGCTGGCCCCATGGCTATTCGTCGGGCTGGGCGCAGCTGGCTTGCTGCATCGATTCGTGCCCGCAGACCTGCCCCAACGAGCACTCGGGAAGCCAGGCTTGGGCAGCATTCTGCGCGCGGTGCTGGTGGGTGTCCCGCTTCCGCTCTGCTCATGCGCGGTCATCCCGGCTGCCGGAGCTCTGCGTAAGAAAGGCGCTTCCAGAGGTGCCTCGCTCGCGTTCTTGATCAGCACGCCCCAGACCGGTGTGGATTCGATCGCCGTGACAGCATCCATGTTAAGCTGGCCGTTTGCCTTATTCAAAGTCGTGGTTGCCCTGGTCACCGGCGTGGTCGGGGGCGTGCTGACTGACGGCCTGCATGGCGACGGCGCAGAGACTGAAGGAGAAGCCAAAGCTCGTGCCGCAGTTGCAGACGAGCCCGTCCTCTCCTTCGTCGATTCGTTGTTGTACACGATCTGGCGCTGGCTGGCAATCGGCATCTTCGTCGCGGCAGCGATCAGCACCTGGCTACCACCGGACCTGACCGGCTCTTGGGGCCTGACTGGACCGGCTGCGATGTTCGCAGCGCTGGCCATTTCCGTGCCGCTTTATGTCTGCGCCACGAGCTCGGTACCAATCGCGGCAGCGCTGGTCGCCTCCGGCTTGCCCGTGGGAGCCGCCATCGTCTTTCTCATGGCTGGCCCGGCGACCAACGTGGCCACGATCGGCGCCGTCTACCGCTTGCTGGGCGGACGAGCCTTGGGCGTCTATCTCACCACCGTGTGCGGCTTCAGCATGTTGGCTGGCTGGCTGTTCGACGGCTTGTTCGAGCCTGCTGGCGGCCTCACGCCAGACGCCCATCACCATACCAGCGCACTTGCGATGTTCGCAGCGGCGCTTCTCTTGGCCTTGTTCGCCCGCTATCTCGTGCGCGACCTGCGGTATGCATTTGCTCCGACACTAACAGGCGGGCTGTCCATCGTTGTCGACGGCATCACCTGCAAAGGCTGCGTCGCCAAAATTCAGCGGACTCTCGCCGCAGCGCCGGGGGTCGACACCGTGCAGGTCAGCATCGAGACTGATACCGTGACTGTCACTGGCTCAGATCCGGATGCACCACGCATCTGCTCGTTGCTGGCCGACGCCGGGTTTCCCCCACGCGAGGCTGCCCGCCCGGCTTGACGTGGTGCGCCCAACCCGCAAAGTGTAGGCAACATCACCGCAACCCATCGGATGCACATGGACCTCTCCCGCTTTTACACCAGCACCTATGGCTACAACGAGCCAGATAAGCCTCGCTCTGCAGACCTACTGGCCGAGTCGCTTACTGTCTGTCGAGCCGCCTGGCCTAAGGACAGTCGCTATCGCATAGACGAGGCCATCGCCGCCGGCGGTATGGGCGCCATCCTCAAGGCCTGGGACCACGATGCCCAGCGCTACGTGGCCATGAAAGTGATGCTCCGCGATGATCTCGAGAGCTCTGCCTCCCAAGCATTTCTGCACGAGGCCCACATCGTGGCCTCGCTCGAGCACCCAAACATCGTCCCCGTACACGAAGTCGGCGCTACCGCCTTTGGCGATCCCTATTTCACCATGAAATGGGTCCAGGGTGACAGCCTGGCAGACATCCTCCTGAAGCAGCAACGCGGCGATGCGACATATCTGGCCGACTATCCGATCGCATCCTTGCTCGATATCCTGATCAAAATCGCCGACGCCATCGACTTCGCGCATTCCCGTGGTGTTTGGCACCTGGACTTGAAGCCGCATAACATCTTGATTGGTCAGTTTGGCGAAGCCATCGTGCTCGATTGGGGCCTGGCCAAGTTGTCTGACGAGTTGGGTCCCGACCTCCCCCTGCTGGAGGCAGCCCCTCTTCCGGCCACTGCAACCTTGCTCCTCTCCCAAGGCATCGTTCGCGGCACCCCTGGCTTCATGGCCCCTGAGCAGGCGAGCGCTGACGTGGCTCAGATCGATCATCGCTCGGACATCTTCGCTCTCGGCTCCATTCTTTACACCATGGTCACGCACAAGCATCTCATCGCCGGGGATTCGTCCAAGGAGATGATCCAGTACACCATCAACGGCCAATTCGTACCGCCTGGCCGGCGCGTACGGCGAGACATCCCCAAGAGCCTCGAAGCCATCGTGATGAAGTGCG
>DMTJ01000245.1 GCA_003477185.1 Lentisphaeria bacterium | reverse complement strand
ATCCGTTTTATCTGACCTGGAAGGCCAAAGAGTTTGGCATTTCCACTAAGTTCATCGAGTTGGCCGGTGAGATCAATACCTCCATGCCGCAGTACGTGGTCCAGCGCACGATGGAAGGGCTGAACGATCAAGGCAAGGCTCTAAAAGGGGCGAAAGTGTTGTTGATCGGCTTGGCCTACAAGAAGAACGTGGATGACGTGCGCGAGAGCCCGACCTTCACGCTGTGGAATGAGCTTGAGTCCCGCGGTGGCCTGATCGACTACTACGATCCCTTCTGCCCCGAAGTGGCCTCAACCCGCGAGCACGGTCATTTCGCTGGAATTTGCAGCAAGACGCTTGAAGAGATCAAGACCGCCAACTACGATGTGGCAATCATCGCCACCGCCCATGATAACGTCGACCATGACGAGCTTGCGCAGTACGTCGGCGTGATGGTTGACGCGCGCGGAGCTTGCTCCGAATCCATTCAAAACCTTGTACGCGCCTGATTTCAGGCCATTCCTCGTTGGAGCCCCCCATGAACAAGACTATTCTGGTCACCGGTACCGCCGGATTTATTGGCTACCACCTCGCTGAGCAGTTGATCGCCGAAGGCCACCGTGTCATCGGCGTCGACATTGTCTGCGACTATTATCCTGTCGCGATCAAACGCGCTCGGCTTGCGCGCCTGGGCCGGCACGGAGACGCCTTTGTCCCCGTTGAAGCGAACCTCTGCGACTATGAGACGCTTTCTGCGTTCTTCGCAGAACACAAGCCGTCCCATGTCTGCAATCTCGCAGCGCAGGCTGGTGTGCGTTACAGCATCGAGAAGCCCTTTGTCTATCAAAAGGCCAATCTTGAAGGCTTTCTAAACATCCTGGAATGTTGCCGCCATAACGACACCGAGCGTCTCGTCTACGCGTCTAGCTCCAGCGTCTACGGCGGCAATACCAAGCTGCCTTTTTCCGAGTCTGACTCGGTGGACTCGCCCGTGAGCCTCTACGCCGCGACCAAGAAGGCGAACGAGTTGATGGCCCACTGCTACACGCATCTCTACGGCCTGCAGACCGTCGGCCTGCGCTTCTTTACCGTCTATGGCCGCTGGGGACGCCCCGATATGGCCCTGTGGATTTTTACCGAGAAGATTCTGCGCGGTCGCCCGATTCCGGTATTCAACCACGGCAAGATGAAGCGTGATTTTACCTATGTTGCCGACATCATCGCTGGTGTCTGCGGATCGCTGTTCCAGGATGGCCTGAACCCATACGAGGTCTTCAATCTCGGCAACCACCGCAGCGAACTGCTGATGGACATGATTGGCCTGATCGAGACCGCTGTAGGCAAGGAAGCCGAGCTGAACCTGCTGCCAATGCAGCCAGGCGATGTACCTGCTTCGTTTGCAGATGTCGAGCTGGCAGGCAAGAAGCTGGGCTTCAAGCCCACGACACCGATCTCCAAGGGGATTCCGGAGTTCTGCAATTGGTATATGGAGCATCCGGAACTCGCCGCAGTTGCCGAGCAGTGGCGCGGCGCCTGAGCCCACTCACATGGGCCAAGTTCTTCTTATATCCGGCAATGACGAACCGCGCATTGCGGAGCGCGCACGCGCCGTGGTCGATAAACTCACCGGCCCGCAGCCAGATGAGTTCTCGCTAGAGACGCATCGTGAGTCCGACGAAACCACGCTCCTTGACGCAATCCGGGAGGCCATCGGCGGCATCCTGACGCCGTCCATGTTCGGGGGCGAAAAGACCGTCTGGCTCCGAGATTTTCCCTTTGCTAACGAAGGGACGCAGACCGACATCCGCAACAAAGCGCCCATCGCGCTCGCTGTTGGCGAGTTGCTGGAAGCAATCACCAGCGGACTGCCCGAAGAGATTCACCTGGTGATCAGCGGCGCTGGTCTGCAGAAGAATCGCCGCGTCTACAAGACCCTGGCGAAGATCGCAAAACCGGAGTTTCTGACCAAGCCAGAGCTCAATAACCGAAACTGGCGCAATGGTGTCGCCGAACTGCTGCGCTCTGCAGCTGCCGAGCGCGCGATCACACTTCCCCGTGGTGCCGTCGAGTACCTCACTGAGGTGATCGGTGTGGATACCGCGCGCATCCCCAATGAATGCGAGAAGATCTTTTGCTACGCAGGCAATCAGCCATCCTTGGCCCAGATTCGCGACGTTTGTGTGGGAAATCGCGATGCCGTCTTCTACGCGCTTACCGATGGCTTTGGCAAGCGCGACCTCAACCTGGCCTACCAGTCTATGGCGCAGGTGCTCGGGCATACCAAGGATCCCGAGAGCGCCGTCATCGGCCAACTGCGGATGGTCTGCAAATACTTTCGTGAGATGCTCGCCGTCAAAGTCCTCGCCCATGAGCTGAATAGCTCCAGTGTCCGACTTGAGGCGTTGACCGCGGAGCAACGCCAACGCTTTCGCCACAGTCCCGCTCTGGCGATGACCGACTTCAAGCTACGCATGGTCTGCGAGGCAGCGCGCAAGTACAAGGGCAGCGAGATCACCACAGCAATTTCCCTGCTGGCCCGAGCCGACCGCTTGGCAGTCTCCTCCTCACTCCCGCGGCGCGTCATGCTTGAGACGATTGCTGCACGAATTATCCTCGGCAAGAAGGCTACAGCCTAATGCCTGCCACTGCACCACTTGTTGAGAGCGCCAAGGCCGCGAAACAGGCCTCGGTCCACGTCAGCGAAATCTTCAGCTCGATCCAGGGCGAAGGCACGGAGCTTGGCAAGGCCCATCTCTTTGTCCGGTTGTATGGCTGTCACCTGCAGTGCCGCTTTTGCGACACGCCAGAAACCGTCACCGGCCTACAGCCACCCAAGTTCCGGCCGCCGTCGTTTCGCTTTCTCGAGGCAGACGAGCGGATCGAGAACCCCTGTAGCGCCGAGCAACTCTATACCCTGATTCAGAAAGCCGAAGTCGAGCACGGGCCCCATGACGCAGTGGCCATCACCGGTGGTGAGCCGTTGATCCAGGCTCAGTTTCTGACGCGACTCTTACCGCTCATTCGCGAGGGCGGGCAGCGCATCTATCTCGAGACCTCCGGTGATTTAGTCGGCGCACTCGCCGTCGTTCAGCCGTGGATAGACATCATTGCCATGGACCTCAAGCTGCCCAGTAGCGCCGGCCAACGTCCGCGCTGGCGCCTGCATCGCGACTTCCTCGCCAAGGCGCTTGAGGGAACAGCCTCGCTCACCATCAAGGTCGTGGTCAACAACACGACCACCGATGCCGACATCTGCGAAGCTCGCAATCTGGTTGCGGAGTTCGCACCCGACATCCCGTTCGTGTTGCAGCCTATGACCGCGATTAGCGGCGCGAAGGATGTACCCGAGATGGCAGACCTCCAGCGTTGGCGGGAGTTGGTCCGCGAGCGGCTCAGCGATGTTCGCATCATCCCGCAAATGCATCACTTCATGGGCCTGCGCTGATGCCCAAGGCAGTCGTGCTCATCTCCGGAGGGCTGGATTCTACGACCTGCCTGGCACTTGCTCGCCATGATGGCTTTGACGTAGTCGGACTCACTTTCGCCTACGGGCAACGCCACACCTGCGAGCTGACCTGCGCCTGCGAGATTGCGAAGTCCGCAGGTCTGGCCAAGCACATCGTCATCGAGATCCCGCGCGACGTCTTTGCGGGGTCCGCATTGGTGGGCGATGGCGAGGTCCCGAAGCCCGGCACCGTCGACGCGATCGGCGACGAGATTCCCACCACCTACGTGCCCGCGCGCAACACCTTGTTCCTCTCCTACGCCTTGGCTGTTGCCGAGTCCGTTGCAGCGCAGGACATCTACATCGGCATAAACGCGCTCGACTACAGCGGCTATCCGGATTGTCGCCCCGAATTTTTGGAAGCCTTTGAGACCATGGCCAATCTGGCCACCAAGGCAGCAGTCGAAGGCCAGCGCCTCCGGATCCACGCCCCGCTGCTGCAGCTCACCAAGGCGCAGATTATCCAGCGCGGTATTGAGCTAGGCGTTGACTACGGAGCCACCCACAGCTGCTACGACCCAATCGCCGGCTTCGCCTGCGGTGCCTGCGACAGCTGCGTACTCCGCAGCAAGGGCTTCGAAGACGCCGCCGTCCCCGACCCGACTCGCTACGCTCCCGAATAGCCAAACCTGCTGGGCAAATTACGGAAAATATACATGTACAAAAAGCAGTGCCAAACCACTGAATCAAGCTCAGCAATAGCACCCAAAATGAGATTCTGTAGCAGAAGAAGTGCCGCCATGATTATGGCGATCATGTGTTGTTTCGCCTTGGCTTCATGTAGCCACAGGGGAAAGGCTGGCTCTGGACAGAGTGAGACAGATGAAGCGCGCGAGCTAGTGATGCAGTCTATGGCTGCGCATGGCGGCACGGACAAGTGGTATCACAGTGGCCAGCTTCAGTTCCGCTGGACCTACCATATGTCGGATAAGGGCCCGAAGGCTATCGTCGATTCGGTGCAGACCGTAGACCCCAAAACTCTTGCCGTGGTACATGAGGTCCCAGGGAAAGAGGTCCGATTTGGCATGAACGACGGCCAGGCGTGGATTCTCCCTGCTGACGCTGCCTTTAAGCCGCCACCTCGATTTTGGGCGCTGACCCCATTCTACTTCATCGGTATCCCTTTCGTCTTCAATGATCCCAACGCTAGCTTCGAGAAGCTTGCGGAGACGATGGAATTTGAAGGCAAGGCATACACACAGGTGAGAGTGACCTACAACAAGGACGCAGGAGATTCTCCAGACGATTTCTATGTGCTACTCATCGATCCCCAGACGAAGCTCACTAAGGGGACCTACTACAGCGTGACGAGTAAGCTGGTCGCTCCGAACGGGCCAGGACCCATTAAGTTCCTAAGCCTGGACAATCTAAAAGATGTGGACGGCGTACTGCTGGCAAGTGGTCATCGCACCTTCAGAATGAAAGACGGAAGAATCGGTGAGCAGATGCGCTACACCGATGTCACTGGCGTAAAGCATCTACCGGCCAACACAGTGGACCTCTCGATACCGAAAGACGCAGGCATGAAGTAATTTCTTGGGAGCCATAAACGTAGGCGCGCAGCGACGTATCCGACCATCACGGCAAGGGGAGTCGGCGTCCCTATGTCTGCTGTCGCAGACAGCGCAGACTAAACAGCGCCCCCCCCTCCGGTAGCTCTCCCCGGCCATATCGCCGTCGCTTCGCTTTCTCCTCGCCGTATAAGTCGATCGCCACCTTTTGCACAAACAGCTTGGAGCCGATCACCGCGCCATCCGTCCAGTAGCGCATACGTCGTGTCGCCACGAGTTGAAGCGAAGGCCTTCTTTTCGCCTCAGCATAGGCCGTTTTGACCGACTCGCTGGTCGCGTCATTGCGCTCTGCTTCTATGGTCTTAGCCATGTCAGCACGAAGCTCTGCTGCGACCTCCGCAATCGCCCAACCTTTGGCCCGGTTTCCCAGAGATCGCTTCACATGGTTAAAGAATTCCCGCCCAAACGGGTGCTTGCCAGAACCACTCCAGGCCCCCCAACTCGAGAAGCGGTAGTCGGCCGGGTCATCAGTGATCCCGGCGCGGACCGGGTTCAGTTCCACATATTTTATGCAACTCCACAGGGCAGATT